>NZ_CDRJTB010000028.1:0-73859 GCF_976954365.1 Paenibacillus sp. Marseille-Q9583 | reverse complement strand
CATTTCTTGCATTTGCTAATCCCTTATTATTTATATCTAAAACTCTTATTTTCGATCCATTATCCCTATACTTTTCTAAAGCATTAATACTAAGAGGATCATTAGAACCATCGTTAATAATAATTATTTCAAAATTATCGTAATCTGTTTCCAATGCACTTTGCATTGTCTCTTCAATATGCAATCCCAAGTTATAATAGGGTATTATTATAGAAAGTTTACCTTTTTCATAAGGTATTGATAACGATCTATTTGCAGTTTTAGGACTTATATCTAGAAGCGAAGGAAACATAGTTTTAGAAGCCTTCTCCGTTTTTTCAATAATATTACGAAAAAAATCAACACGTAAATTCAGATTCTTATCAATATTACATAAATTACGGATTCTCTCATGCGCTCCGATACTCATTGTTTTCAATTCTTCTTTGGTTGAACTGATCATTTGCAATAGCTTATTTTCAAAATCACCTTCTATCTCCCAATCAAATATTAGTCCGGCAATCCCATCATCCCCAACCATCTCTGCTTGGCCCCCTGATTTAGAAACTAACATAGGAGCGCCTAACCACATTGATGTTAAACATGTATATGGGAAATTTTCATATAGAGAAGGAATAATTACAGCTTTAGCATCTAAGATTTCAGGATTTAAATCAGCCGGCGGAACAGCATCTTTGAAAATCAGCCTTCCTTCATTTATCCAACGACTATATTTATCCTTCAAGAATTCGCCTAGTTTCATTCCTCGTGGATGAAAATAAGTATCACCACCAATAATTTTTAGCTTAAATAAGTGTCCTTTCAGCCAGAGTTTTTCAGCACCACTAATCATCTGTTGGATACCTTTTCTATATTCAGCTCTACCGAAATATAACAGTGTGTCCGATTCATAGTTCCTAACATATTCCTTGTTGTCATATTCCTCTAAATAGTATGGTAAGTTTATAACTTGAATAGGATTTTCCGGAGCGACACTCTGAATTTGATCTGCTAAGAACTGGCTTGGACTCAATAATGCATCTGCAGCCTTCATGCAAAACTTCTCCATGTGCCCAATCCAATAATTAGGAAATTTATATCTAGGAGCTTGATTTACTTTATCCAATTCAAACGTGGGCGTATGCAAGTGGAGAGTAACAGGAATCCCAGATATGTCTGAATCGAACTGCCACTTTCTCATCAGTAAGTAATATCCAATACCATTGTAATCTTGAACCTCTATCACATCTGGTTTCTTCCTATCAGATTTCAGCAGAGATGATACCTCTTCTGCATATTGATAAGAAAGTGCTGTCCAATATCCAAGGTGGTTATAATATTCTCCTTGCATATGTTGGAAACGTACAATTCTTAGGTTAGGCTCTTCATAAGTAACCGTACTTTTGTGAGGGTCTCTTACTAATATGGTAACCTCATGGCCACCTCTCGCCATCATAACTGCTGCTTGATTAACATACATCCCTATTCCCCCGCCGTAATCAGGAGGATATTCACTCGTAAGAATCCATATATTCACACTTTTCACCCATATTATTTATTTTTTTGAAATTAGTTCACTGAAGTAAGCATCGAATTTCATGCATTGCTTTGACCAATACCACTGTTCAATAGAATTAAGATTTTCGCCCGATAACTCAAGAAGTTTTTTTCGGTTTTGTTCCAATAAAATTATCGTTTCTTTTAGAGCCTCTTTTGTACGTTTAATAATATACTGCTGTTGTTTAGCTCCAAAAACCTGTGGTACTATGCCAACGTCAGTTGAAATTACAGGAACCCCACAAGCCATAGCCTCTAAAACAGGATTAGGAGTACCTTCAATTAGAGACATACAAACTAACACATCTATCTTCTCATAGTAGTGAACCATTTGCTCATGAGGAACAAAACCATCTACTCTGTCACAATAAAGCGATTCAATTAAGTAACCCTCATTTTCCAACTCTTCTACTACAGGTTTCACAATTGTAGCAAACCCTTTAAAATCCATTTCTTCTGCAGCCCATTTGCTATTGCCTACCCAACCAATAATAAGAGGGCGCTTCTTCATATTAAAACGATTAAGATTTTTCGGATAAAAGAATGTTTCATCAATTCCATCTTCTATGACAGAGATGGGATTTTGATAAATAGAAATTTTTCGATAGATTTTATCTAGTTTTTCTGATGATACATAGTAATTGAAAGTATTAAACAATTTTTCTCTTTCCTCAATCTCCTCTGATGCTAAAAAAAGATGATCATACACACTGGTAGATAATATTTTTTTGTATAAATATTGATCCAAAAACTGCGCAGCTGAAATATTCAATGGATTTAGATATTCAACGAACCTATTTTCATCAGAGATAATAGAAATCATTTCTCTCCAGAAGAAGTGAAGGATGTCACAATCAGCAGCACGGAACAGAAGCTTAACAGGATCCCAGTTACAATCCTCAAAACTAATCAATTTTATCTCATATCGGTCTCCTAGATTCTTTTCAATCTGTCTGGCTATATTACCAAAAGCCCAGTAATCAACATCAGTAATTAAAGCGATTTTTGGTAAGGGGTTTGTTACAATTTCAGTGCTTGTAGACAGTGAAATCTTCTGTCCTAAACCCTTATTCTTTTCTTCCAGCCATTTGACCAAATTCGTATCCCATATTTTATAACCATACTTTTCTTCCAAATGCCTAGCTGATTGTTGAATAATATTGACTGAGAACCTTCTTTTTTCATATTCGATATCTGTTTGTTCAACAGGCTTAGGATGATCATGAACCAAAGATAACACACAGGTGTTTCCTATTTTATATCCTTCTCTGAAAATCCTTATCGATAAATCAGTATCTTCAAATCCAATAAACATTTCATCATCGTAACCACCCAATTTAAAGAAGGTTTCCTTCTTTAAAAGGGAGGCTCCTCCGAATAGGAAGTTAGATAAAAAAGGTTCTTGTAAGTTATGTTCAAACTCTTCATAGTTGTCTTGTTTATAACAAGAGCCTCCGCCTACATTTATCTCTCCATTGGTTGAATCCACATACAAATGACCACCCAAAGCAAAAATACGTTTTTGATCGGGATCAAGTAAAGGTATATTCATGAAATGGCAACCCAAAAGGGAGATTTCTTTACATATTTGAGTAAGCGGATTGTTCAGAAAATATATATCATTATCCAAACAAAGAACCCATTCAGTATTGACATGATTCATTGTTTGATTTCTGCCGCCTGCTACCCCGTAATTATCTCCCAATCTCACAATTTTTGATTTAAACGAACATTTCGCACAAAATGCTTCTATTTTAATTAATTCAGATTCTTGGGATCCGTTATCAATTATTAAGACCTCTCCTTTGAAACCAACAAGGTGACTCTCAATAGATTCCAGCAAACGGATTGAAAGTTCTGAGCGATTAAGAGAAAGAAATGTTATAGTAAGATTTTCTCCATTAAAACCAATATTACTTCCGTACAAAACATAATTATCACTTTCTAATAAGTCACCGTGTTCTGTATAATAATAAGAAGTTTTCTGCACACCGTAGTTTAAGTACGACATTTAATCCCCCCACTACCTCATCCTATTAAAAAAACTACGTAAGGGAGCTGTTATTTTCCAACTTTTGGAGTTAAATAAAGACTGTAACTCCGCTTCCAATTCCCGAACTTTTTGGCTATTCTCATTATTTTGATTCCACTTTTGAGCTTCAGTCAAATTTTTTCTAAGAAATTCATTTTCTCTGTTTGTACCTTTAACAGCAATAGAAAGCTTTTTATTTTGACGTCTGTAGTTGGTTAACTCATCTTCAAGATTCTTTATCTCATTTTTTTTCAACTGTTCAAGTTCTGCGTTTAATTTACTAATCTGAGAGGATAGTTCATGAACTTCTGCCCGGTAAGTTGTTATTTTTTCATCAGAGTGTAAATAATCCGAATAAGATACCACTCTCGCTTCGTCCATTGAGGTACCGTAGTATGCAGAAGTGTTTACAACCCCAATTTCGGGTGGTCCCCATATCCCCATAAAATAGCTAACGTTAGTTTGATCAATTTTATGAAAGGATGGTAGATTAATCGTTTCAGCATCCTTATAAGAGAGCATTGTATCCATACTATGTTCTCTGTTATTTTCAATTAGCGAATCTTTAAAGCTAATATTTGCAAATCCACTAACAGGCATACCAAACATATAATTTCGGGAAGCTCCTAGTACGCCTTCACACAGTTCACAAAACTCAGAAAAGGAGTACTTCTTTTCATGAAAAGGATTGGATTTCCCTGGTTCGCTGTAATACCAGTTATCATTCGGACAAGAAATCAGGATGATACCATCCTTTTTGAGCCATCTTTTCAGATTCTCAAGATATAAAATAGGATTTGCTAAGTGTTCAATGGTTTCAAAGGAGACAATGAGGTCAAAATAGCCTTCTTCAAAAAAATCATTATCTTCTTCAGCATTTATTGTATTGAAATGTATGTTCTTATGACTAAAATTTTCTTTAGCATTATTTATCGCTTCTTGCGAGATATCAACTCCATGAACCTCTTTAGCGCCCCATTTTTCAGCCATGGCAAATGAGCCATAGCCCTCGCCGCAAGCTATATCTAAAACCCGTTTGCCTTGACAGTACTGTTTCGCAATTAAATACCTTCCCAGATGTATGGAAGACTCCAAGGCGCTATATTCAGTTTTCTCTCCAAATTCAAGTCTTTCTATAAATTTCACATGATCCACCCTCTTATTTCAGATACTTTTCTAACACCTCTGCAGTAGGACCAACTTCAACAAGTCTTCCTTTTTCAAGATAAGCAATTCGACTGCATAATTGCTCAACTTGAAATGTACTGTGAGAAACAAAAATAACCGTAACCCCGTTCGTTAGCATTTGCTGAATTCTTGTCATGCACTTTTCTTGAAACTTATAGTCTCCTACTGCAAGAATTTCATCAACAATTAGAATTTCCGGTTCAACTACTGTTGAAATAGCAAAAGCGATTCTAGCTAGCATCCCTGATGAGTAGTTCTTAAGTGGTACATCTAAAAACTCTCTGGTTTCAGCAAAGTCTACGATTTCCTCAAACTTTTCTGCTATAAATTTTTTGTTATAGCCCAATATAGCGCCATTCAAGTAAATATTTTCTCTGGCACTCAGCTCCATATCAAATCCTGCACCCAGCTCAATTAATGGTACAATCGAACCATTAACAGAAACTTTACCTTTTGTAGGCTTTAATACTCCTGCTATCACTTTGAGCAGTGTACTTTTACCAGCCCCGTTAAGACCGACTAAACCAAAAACCTCTCCTTTCTTAATTTGAAAAGAGATATCATTCAGCGCCCAAAATTCTTTATAATTCACTTTGCCTTTTAGCATTTTCACAAAATACTCTTTTAAATTATCTATCTTCTCAACTTGCATGTTAAAACGAATTGATACGTCTTCTATTGAGACGGCTATATTCTCCATATTCGTCTCCCTCTATATATACATAATAAATTTATCTTGTTTTTTATAAAAAATGTACACACCAATAAGAAAGGTAACTACAGAAGTCGCTATAAGAACCATATGTTGGTGCATGCTCGGCACTTCACTATATAAAATCAACTGGCGAAACATTTGTATTGCTTGAGTAAGTGGATTTAATTCAACCAAAGGACGAATACGTTCTGGTAAAATATCAATAGGATAAAATACAGGCGTCAAAAAATTCAATGCGGTAATAAAAATTCCATATAGATGTGCTAAATCTCTAAAAAACACCGCTGCACATGATAATATCAGACTGATACCTAAACTAAAAATAAATAAATAGATTATTGGAATAAAAGATAACAGCATTGTGATATGAAAACCTGCCTGCGTGGCGATCATAACAATAACAACTGCTAGGAAAGATGTAAAAAGATTTATAAGGCTGAAAATATTCTTAGAGAATGGAAACATGTATTTCGGAAAATACACTTTTTTGATAAGAGAAGCATTAGAATATACTGAACCAAGTGCTAAATTAGTAGACTCCGAAAAAAAATTAAACATAACAGAACCGCATAAGAAATATACCGGAAAATTAGGAATGTTTGATTTGAATAGCGTAGAGAATACCATTGTTAATATTAACATTGTCATAAGTGGGTTCAACAATGACCAAACCACACCAAGTAAGGACCGTTTATACTTAACTTTAAAATCTCTGCTAACTAATTGAATAAGTAAATATCTATATTTCATGAAATTTTGAATAGGAGTGCTAAATACCTTCACCTAGCGAGCCTCCTCAAGTTCATTATTTCTTTTTGACGATTCATAGAAGTCAAAAGTCAATTTCAATCCTTTTTCAAGTGAATATTCCGGTAACCATCGAAGCTCTTCAAACGCCTTAATATTATCTAGACAACTATCTTTAATATCACCGGGTTTGGGATCTAAACTCTTGTATTCCACACCCTTCTGTGTAACTTTTGAAATAATTTTCACCAAATCTTTTAGGGACACTCTATTATTAGTTCCAATATTCACTACCTTTTCACTTCCATTATTAAGGGCAGCTATGTTCGCAGACACTACATCCTTTACAAATACGAAATCCCTAGTTTGAAGCCCATCTCCAAAAATATTCAATATTTTATTATCCAAAACATTATTCATGAAAATCGAAATAACTCCGCCTTCTCCTAAATGATCTTGTCTTGGGCCATATACGTTGGCATACCTTAGAATAGTATAATCAAGACCGTATAAGTCCGAGAATATCTTAATGTATGACTCTGGGACATATTTAGAAATGCCATAGAATGATGTAGGTATTGCACTATGATCTTCGTTTATTGGTAAATACTTCGGAGTACCGTATACAGCGGCTGAAGAAGCATATATAATTTTTCTAACTTTGGAACTCAAACAACTTTGTAGTAGATTTAAAGTGCCTCTGATGTTTAGCTCCTGGTCTAATAAAGGATCAACTAAGGATTTACTCACGCTTACCTGTGCAGCATGATGAATAACAATCTCTGGTTGGAATTCAACAAATATATCGACTAACTTTGGCGAGTTTATGTCTAACATAGCAAACTCGGCCGACTCGTTAATATTATCCATTTTCCCGGTATACAAATTATCTACAATTAAAACTTGATGTCCCAATAGGATCAATTCATCCACAATATTAGAACCTATAAATCCAGCTCCACCAGTAACAGCAATTCTCATCAACAACTAACCTCCCAAAATGATCAATATAATATTTAAAACTCTAAATTGAGTATCAATATTATTTGTGCTCAAATCAAAAACTCATTATTTTATTTTTAGTCCTCTTTCATTTATGCTAAAATATTGTCGTACCTACAGGAAAAGGAGATTATAACGTGTCGAAACCAGTATACGGTAAAAACGCCGCTCAGTCGAGAAATGTTGAAAAGATAGCAAGTCCGATCTGGGCCTTAGTTGTTGCTTTTATTTTATTTTTATGTTGGACCCCATTTCAAGTGGGATTATTTAACGGACAGCAGTTAGACTTCGAGAAGCCCATATATGTGTCTGCGCTAGTAAGTGGCCTTTTGCTGCTAGTCTGTGTTGGCTTATACTACAAAAAGTTCAAACTAGATGAACAGAGAGACTTAGTGGCTTCAGCCTCAATATTACTACCTCTGACTTATGCTCTATCATTGTTTGTCGCAGTTTCGCATTATATGGCGATGAATATGCTGTTTATTCAGAGCATGTATGTTGCAGTCTTCATTATAGCCTTTTATCTCTTGAAGCAAAAGCAAGTAAATGTTGTCATTCAAAATGCTATTTTAGCAATTGCTTATTTCATAATTGGTTTTGGACTCTTAAATTGGCTAGGCAGCAGTAAACTAGCGGGGACTCTCGTGGGTTGGTTCTCGAACACCGTTCGAAATGGCGTCTATTTAGATGCAGTTATGACTGACTCTAACGGACTTCGTCTGACTTCGATCTTTCAATATGCAAATACCTATGCTGCCTTCTTGATGGCTTTTCTGTTTGTAGCCATATTCGCTCTTATTCGCTCTAAAAAATGGTATGGAACGTTGACACATAGCTTTATGTTAGTTCCAATCATTGTATCAATCTTATTAACATTATCTCGCGGTGGTCTTGTATTACTACCTGTCGTATTTATATTACTTCTGTTGTTCTTGAAACCAGCACAGCAAATCCTCTGGATTCT
The DNA here is from genome assembly GCF_976954365.1 of Paenibacillus sp. Marseille-Q9583. Taxonomy (NCBI): domain Bacteria; kingdom Bacillati; phylum Bacillota; class Bacilli; order Caryophanales; family Paenibacillaceae; genus Paenibacillus; species Paenibacillus sp. Marseille-Q9583. Next base: position 65,675 of record NZ_CDRJTB010000028.1, on the reverse strand, counting down.
GCATCTTGGTGTTGCCGGTATTGCTTCATTGCTCATTACGACTCCTGTGACTAACCTAGGTTTAGAGTTAAATACGAATTTCACTTCATCCGGCGCCTTGAAAGGCTGGGGATACCTGCTCGGAGCTTCAATAGTTGTGGCAGGCCTATGTTGGGTCATTCAGCGTTTAGTCTCGCCTTGGCTGGAGAAGAAGCTAAGTAATTGGTCTTCGCGTAAAATGACAGGTCTATGGATCCCACTTGGTTCTGTTGCACTCGTCGGAATTGTAGCTTTCCTTCTGATAGGTACTAGTGCAAAAAATATCTTACCTAGCAATATGGCGACTCGTCTTGAGAACATCAACTTCCAGCAACATAGTGTACTTGAACGGATTACTTTTTATAAAGACGCCATGAAGGTAGTTAAGGATTACCCGATTCTTGGTGCTGGTGGCGGAGGTTGGTCCTCGCTATATGAGCACTATCAGAACAACCCTTATACTAGCCGCCAAGTGCATAACTTCTTTTTACAATTCTTAATTGAGGTTGGGATCCTTGGTTTCATCGTATTTATGGGATTCATTTTGTATATTTTCTATAAATATATTCGTGGATATGTGAAACGGGATAAAAATGATTTTGAGAATGGTTTCTTTTATCTAATTATTGCTCTATCTATCCTTGTGCACAGCCTACTAGATTTCAATATGAGTTATGCCTTTATGGGAATACTTGTTTTCCTTGGTTTAGCTGGTATGGCAGTTGTTATGGATAGCAAACAGTTAAGCAAAAAATGGAATAAAACCGGTATACGCCTTGGGTATTTCGCTGTGCTATCGGTTGGAACTGTATTCCTGTTGTTCCTCTCCATCAGCTATATTGGTTCTAGTAATGCTGCCCTAAAGGGTAAAAATTTACTTGGGGTTAGTACTTCATACGAGGAAATTAAGAAACCATTAACTGAGGCTTTAAAAGCTCGTCCGGGTCATCCAGAATCAGTCTTGTACCTATCCTCTTTAGATCAGCAGGTATTTAGCCAAACCCAAGACGAACAATTTCTAAATGAAGCTTTTAACATACTGACTCGTGCACTAGAAGATGAGCCATACAACAAAAATATATTAACTCAACTGGCAAGCAATTATGACTTAAAGAACCAAAGTGATCTTGCATACGGTGTTTACCGTGAAAATGCTGATAAGTTCAACTGGGATATTAATTGGTATGATACTCTCATCAGCCGTTCCTTTGCATTAGGTCAGCAAGCACTTAATCAAAAGGATGAAGCTAAGAAGGAGGAGTATTTCACAGAAGAGCTTAGTGCATACAATCATGTTCTCGCCGGGGTAGAACATCTGAAGACTCTTCCACCAGAACAATTGCAAGGACGTCCATTCTCAGTAACACCAACTATAGCTTTAAACGTTGGAAAAATGCAGCTCTTATCTGGGCAAGAGGATGCAGCAAAAACAACTCTGAAGCTGAATTCAGATGCTAATTACACGGATATAATGAATAACGAAACTCCGTGGGATATAAATTGGTACAGTTCACTAATCAGCCGCTCATTTGATTTGGGGCAGGCAGCTTACGCACAACAAGATAATTCAGATAGAATAGAAAACATGAAAGCGGGCTTTGTCGTTGGGCTTTTGGCCTATAATCAGGTGCTTGCGGATAATGATCCTTCGAAAACATTTACTCCGGATGTGACATTGAAGGTAGGAAAAATGCAATATATGTCTGGACAGCTAGAAAGTGCAATCTCCATCTTGAAACCGGCCTTAAGCCAAGATTTCACAGATGCAACCAATCGGGAGATTACCCGTTGGTACGTTGCTGCACTGACGAGAACTGGTGGCGAAGATCAGGCGATATACAATTCACTGATCGCAGCTGATCCTGCGGAAGCAGCACAAATCGAGGCCATCGCAAATTCACAATTCTAAAAAAGGAAGAAATCAAAAAAGTGCGCCGCTGTAATTACAGCGGCGCACTTTTTTCAATGATATGAGTTCTATTTAAAGCCCAGCCTTAGCAACTTCGCTATCTACAAGCTCTTTCATATAACGAAGTAAATCATCTTTAAGCTCTTCATGCTGAAGTGCATAATGAATGGTGGTCTGAATGAAGCCCATCTTCTCACCAACATCATGACGTTTGCCTTCAAAGTCATAAGCAATAATCCGCTCCACTTCACTTAAGCGGGAGATGGCATCCGTTAGCTGAATTTCTCCACCTACACCCACCTGCTGTTCTCCAAGCATATCAAAAATACGTGGAGTTAAGATATACCGTCCTAGGATTGCTAGATTAGAAGGAGCATCTTCTCTCTTAGGCTTCTCTACTAGACGATTTGCCTTGTAGACACGTTCTGCCAAAGGCGAAGCGTCTACAACACCATAACGCGATACTTCTTCCCATGGAACGGGTTGAACGCCTACAATTGAAGATTTATATTCATCATAAACATCTATCATCTGTTTAAGGCACGGTTTATCCGCTTCAACGATATCATCACCTAGCAGAACAGCAAACGGCTCATTACCAATGAATTTACGTGCACACCAAATCGCATGTCCAAGACCTCTTGGTTCTTTTTGGCGAATGTAATGGATATCAGCCATTTCGGAGGATTTGCGAACGGATTCAAGAAGTTCCCACTTTTGCTTTTCTGCTAAGTTAAACTCTAGTTCAAAAGAGTTGTCGAAATGGTCTTCAATCGCACGTTTCCCTTTCCCCGTCACGATAATAATATCCTCGATTCCCGAAGCAACTGCTTCTTCGACAATATATTGGATCGTCGGTTTATCTACTATCGGTAGCATTTCTTTAGGCATTGCTTTAGTTGCAGGCAAAAAACGGGTACCAAGACCTGCAGCGGGGATAATGGCTTTACGGATCTTCATCACATTAACTCCTTCTGTCGGTTACTCTTCCATCTTAAATACTCTGTATAGTAAAATGGCATATTTCCTTTAATTATAGCAGTTATAACAGATTAATGTCAGAGTGTTTGTTATATTTGTATATCTATTCCAATCAAATCGGAGAGGAAGGAATTATATAAGTCTTTTACAAGATCCCCTCCTTTGCTAACTCTCACCTATACATTATCTAGTATATGCAATTAACAAAGAGGACGAGATTATTTCTATAAAAAAGGGCCAAGCAACACCAGTATCTCCTGGTAGTCACCTAGCCCTATTCCTTTAACCCTTTTTACTTCGCGTTAACCAATTGTCCCCGTGTAACCCCGAGCTGGTTGGTAGCCTTCAAGCTCTTCCATACCTGCGTACCAGAGATCTCACCACGTAGTGCGCGGCTATAGAGACTAATTACCTCAGCCACTTGCTCTGGTGTCTCTTCCAGGAACTCCACGCGGTACGAGGATACGCCTAGATCACGGAAATTGTTCAAATACTCCGCACCAGATTGCTCAACTGCGTTATAAACGGTATTACGGCAGCCTTCATCCACACGAACTGGATGTGACATTCCAATACGGTCTTGCAAAGAAGCGCGATGCTCTTCACATGGACGGCCACAGTTCGTAAAGTCTGTGCCTTCACTCATGAAGGTACAGTATACACAGTGCTCTGTGTGGAACATCGGCAAATGCTGATGAATAACGATCTCCATACGGGAAGTTTCGCTATGTTCAAGCAGATCAACCATCTGTTGAATGTTCAAGTCATAAGATGGTGTTACCATGTCACAGCCTGCCTCCAGGAACAGGTCCACTGCCTTATGATTGGCAATGTTCAGTGAGAAATCGCCGATCAGGCGAGGATACACAGCATCAGGCTGCTCTTGGCGGCGGCGCAGGTAATAATACAGCGCGCCGGTGTTGCGCACTAACACGGCATCAGGCTGCAGGCGCAGAATATTGGCGTGGTAGCCGTTCTCGCCCGGCATATGAATGCGCGGCGTGGCCAGCGCAATGCTGGCCCCTGCAGCCCGTACCGCATCTACCGCTGCCGGGAACTGTTTGATAAACTCGAAGTCGGCGTAGATGTTTCTCACGCCGGCCTCGAGCGCAGCCTGCACCTGCGGCAGGCTGCGGCACAGCGCGGTGAGCTCCGCTTCACCAGCGCGCTGCGGAGCGACGCCCCTGCGGGTAGCGTCGCCATAAACCTCGATCGCCCGTTTCACGTACACGGGCGGTTTCGGGCGCTCGCCCGCAAGCAGCTCCACCGCTTGGCGGCGGATGCTGTTCAGCTCGCGCATAGGGACGATCACGTCGCCTTGCAGATGCGACTCTAGAGCGTCAAGCTGGAACACGGTTCCGCCCAGGCGGCCGAATTGTTCTTCCAGCAGCGCGGCATCCATCGGACGCTTTTGCGCTGTTTCCAGCGCGAGCTCCGAGTCCACACGGACGGTAACGTTCTTCTGAACGTCCGTCCACCAGGTGGTCAGCTTCTCGCCGACGCAGCCCTGCACCCGCACATGTACCGGGAATACCCGGTACGGCTTCTCTGTCTCATAAGTCTGACGCAACGCCTTGTCTAGCGCAGGGTCATTCGTCTTCCAAATGCGGTCACCGACATTTAGACGACGCAGATCCACATCATTACGACCCGCTACGATGTCGATGATCCAGCCTTCTCCGGCTTCACCTTCGAGCTTCACACCTTTACGACGAAGATCGTATACGCGTCCACCTTCTTCTTTTTTCGTCGGATCCCCTGCATCAAACACGATTCCGTCTCCCCGCTTAAGCGGTGCGTGAATGCGGCAGACTACACCATCGCGAAGAATTTGTTCAACTGTTCCGAGATATACACCACGGCTTTTCGGGAAAGTCCCGTCTACGAGCTTTTTATTGTTCGTTCCATCTAGGAAACCATGCGTGAAACCGCGGGAGAAGCTTTGTTGCAGTTCACGAACTTCTTCATTAGATGGTTTAGACATATCGCCATCAAAATACCGGTCAATTGCCTTACGGTACTTACTAACTACATTCGCAACGTATTCCGGGCTCTTGAGGCGCCCTTCGATTTTGAAAGAAGTTACACCCGCCTCGATCAGCTCAGGCATAAGATCAATAGCTGCCAAATCCTTAGGAGAGAGCAAATAAGTCACATCACCCATTGGTTTAACTTCTCCATCCACCATCAGATCATAAGGCAGACGGCAAGCTTGGGCACATTCTCCGCGGTTGGCGGAGCGCCCACCCCACATTTCCGAAGTTAGACATTGACCCGAATAAGAGACACATAAAGCTCCGTGCACGAATACTTCCATCGGCAGACGGGCTTGTTCCCCAATCGTCTTAATTTGCTTCAGATTGTTCTCACGACCCAGTACCACACGTTCCAAACTGAAAGGCTTAGTGAACTCGACCGCCTCCGGAGAAGTAATCGTCATTTGTGTCGAACCATGAATCGGGAAATCCGGTGAGATTTCACGGATCATTTTGACCAAACCTAAATCCTGTACAATCACCGCATCCACGCCAGCATCTACACAAGCGTCAATCAGTTCTTTTGCATCGGACAGTTCATTTTCAAAAACCAGTATATTAAAGGTCAGGAAACCCTTCACACCATAGCTATGCAAAAACGCCATAATTTCCGTCAGCTCGTCCATGCGAAAGTTGTTCGCTCTCGCCCGTGCATTAAACTTCTCTACGCCAAAAAAGATAGCATCCGCTCCGTTCGCTACCGCCGCACGCATGCAGTCCCAGTCACCTGCAGGTGCCAATAGCTCCACGTCTTCTCTGCGTATTTGTTGCTCTTTCATTTATATCCTCCCAAACCGCCATGTGGCGGGTCATTTCTAGTTGATTAACTTGATAATTGTATCAAATATCACATCTCAGCGCCATGTGTTTACCAACATTTATATAAAGAAAAGAACGCCCCACGCCATTTTGGCTACAAGGACGTTCTCGTCTAAATGAATTACACTCTACTATTAGTTAGTCATGAACTCCAAACACCTCTAAACTACTCATTCCCCGTAAACCGAAACGACTGCAGCGTTTTATCCAACAAAGCCTGCTGTTCTGTAGTGGCATTGGCATCATTCAGCGTAACAGTAATCGTGTAGACCACCTCATTTTTGCCAAAAACAACTTGCTTGCTGCGGAGAGGAACGCCATTCTTGATTTGATGTACGGTAAGGATCGTAGCAGGAACACCTGCAAAGGTAGACTCCACTATACTTTCAATGCGAGGACCTTTAGGATCATTATTTTTATTCTGATAAGAATCTTTGAGCATATTCACCGCATAATCGACTGAGCCCTCAGATTTCGAGTTAATCTGGAAACGTCCTCCGATGAACCGATACTCTACCAACTGTGTCTCGAATACATCTTGATTGGGTGTCCATAAACGTGGAATGTCGATGGCATAGCCGTATCTTTTGGATACTTTGGTTATCGTTTTATTCTTGATTGTCTTATAGTCATCGCTAGCGAGTCGCCCGAAGTTCTCCTTCAACAGATCAAAATCAATATCAATAGAGGATATAATAGCTTTGAATTTGGCCTTATCGTCTTCTTGTCCAGGAGGTGTCACATATTCAAAATAGTAACGGTACCCATTCTTGAGCACGAGTGCCTGATATTCTGTCGCCCAACCGTTGCCGAAATTCAGCTGTGTCTCACTTATTTGCGCAGGTACGCCTGAGATTTCAGACTTCATGCTACCTTTAACAACATAAGCGTCCGCTACAAAGTTCTCTTGCGTTTTTGTCTTCAGCTCTTCAGCCCAGCTCTCTAGTGTAGAACCAGCAGGTGCCGATGTAATCGCCACACTTAAATGACTTCCTTGTTTGCTTTCATAATAGAAATGCTGGTCATCCTTAGTCCAAGCGGCAGGAACCTGTAGTGAGATGCCATAGTCCTCATTATAGGCTTCACTCAAGCCATTTTTTACCGTAGAGAGATCACGGATTTTGTTATCCTTAGTGTCAAAAGAGGGTCGAAAAGAGCTCAGTAACCCCGCATATTTGTCTAAATCTTTATAATTAGTGGCTTTCTCATCCGTCAAATAAATCTCGTAAAGTCTACCTTCAGCATAGATCAGCCTGTTTTCCCAGAGTGCTCCGCTGGAATCTTTACTGACCAATCGTGCATAGGGTACAGAGGCTTTGGGGAACGACTCCCGGTCTAATATCAGCTCACTGCCTAACTCGACTTCCCGGACTAGTTGTTCTAATAGCCCATCTGCATCAACAGCAACTGCCTGATCACTTGCATGAATCTCCAAATAATAAAGATTGTCCGCACTGGAGAAGGTAGCCTCACTCTCATCACCACCGCTATTTCCAGCAATCAGTCCAGACGGATAATTCAGTGTCCATCGATAATAGCTGTTCCCAATTTGCGTCTTCCCCACATCGCTATCAATACCAGTATCCACTGGCACATCGCCTTCATTGTCTGTAGGAACTAAGGTAATGATCAACTCACCACCGTTACCCTGGGAGAGGGTTGCACCCAGTACACTCGCCACAAAACGCAGCGGTACCATCAGCACACCTGAAACCATCCGAGGCGCGGAGGTGAGTTTAACTTTAGTCTCATCCTTCCAGGCACTAATACTACCAATCGTCATTAACCCTGTATGAGAGCCGTACGTTACTTTCACTACATCATTTCCTTCTAAGGAAACCGTGCTGCCAAATGTCTTTTTAAAAACCCCGAGCGGTACCATAACCGTTCCGTTCTCCATATAAGGCTGCTCGATAGTCACCTTCTTGCCATTCACCGTAGCAGAAGTACTGCCAACTTTAAGACTCAGCTGTAGCTTGTCTGTTTCTGCTGCCCGTGCGGTTGGTATCGGTAATATAGAAAATAGCAATAATAAGGCCAGCATCGCACACAATCCTTGTTTTAAAACTTTAAAGCCCATTTTCCGTCCCCCTCTCGAGTTTCCTGATCACTCTTCCGTATGCTCGTCTCCATCTGCTCCTGCACCCTCTTCACTTAATAGGGGATCACCCTGAGTGAGCACCAGCTTACGGATGACGATATCCCCATCACTTTGCATAACCAGTCGTACCGTTGTACCTGGAGAATAGCTTTTAAACAATTCGTTAATATCAACTAGTGAGACCACACGGTGGCCGTCAATGCTGTACAAGACGTCGTCTTCGGCAACACCCGCCTTGCGTGCTTCAGCAGAAATCACTTTGGTTACAGTCAGGGGATCAAGCGTTGGCAAGCCCACAATCGAGGACCAACTCGGCTCTAACTCCAATCCAAGACTCGGGTGTTTTACTTCACCGTACTTAAAAAGCTGGTTCATAATATACTGCACGGTATCCGACGGTATTGAGAAGCCCATATTCTCCACGCCCACCGCTGAGTATTTCAGGCTGTTTATTCCAAGCACTTCGCCCTTCATATTCACTAGCGGCCCCCCGCTATTCCCGGGGTTAATCGCTGTGTCACTTTGGATCAGACGATAAGCCGCAGCTACTTCACGGTTAAGGCCACTTATAACCCCTACGGTCGCTGAATTCCTTAGAGAAAAGCTAATCGGTGTTCCGACAGCCACTACCTTCTCACCAACAACGGTTTTGCCGGTCGATGGAATAAACTTTGCAGGTTTAAGGGAGGTTGCATTGATTTTGATCAGGGCCAGATCACTAACTTCATCTAGATATGTTTCTTTAATGCTGTAGGTTTTGGAGTCCGACGTCACTACCAAGGCATTCTGCAGATCTTTGATGACATGTGCATTGGTTACAATCCATCCATTCGATTTCACAATAATGCCAGAACCATGCGTTAGATTGTATCGATCATCCGGTCCGCTAGTCTCCCCACTATCGTCTTTGCCGATAATGCCCACTACGGAGGGGGTGATACTTTTAATAATCCCTGGGACAGGGTCTTCAGCTGCTGTAGAATTTTTGATTTTGTTTTTCTGGGTAGTCGTCGCCGTGCTAACCTTCTTAGTCGTACTACCAAACGCATAAACCGACTCACTCCATACTCCTGACAGCAACACACCACATAACAGCAGGCCCAATCCTTTCTTCACCAGCTTCTCCCCAATCCTCATCAACCTTCACCAGACCCTCTCTCTGCACATGGATAAATTTTACATTATATAATTTGAAAAAAGACACCTTCAATGCGCTCGCGGCGTTAAAGGAGTCTTTTGGTGCAAAGCTGTTCAATTTAATTCTTACGTTAACTTAACCAATGCATCACCATAGCATAGTCAGAGATTATAAAAACCAACAAACTAACCGCTCCAAAAGCAATGGCGAACTTGTTCTTCTGGGGAGCTCTCAGTAACCGAACGACTCCAACCAAAATTAGGATAGTGAATAAAATCATAAAAACATCAAAGGTATGAAATTTAGACGGTCCTTGCGCGGCAACTTCTGCAAGTAGCATTACCTTACCTCCTCAAAAATGTTGTCAAGCAAGATCCAGTATTCCCCATATCCTCTTCTATGTTATCGCTACCATTTGGGCGATGCAATAGGTTTTGTAGAAAAATTATGTATTTGTCGCAAAAAAAATATTTTATTACTGCAAAATCGGATAAATTATTGATTTTGTTCATTGACGTTTGGTGTTTTCCGGCGAAAGCGATACAAACCTAACGAGTAATGCTCTAATTTTTTGAAGGTGATGAAATGAAGTATCAGTTATGGATTAAGCCCCCTCAAATTAGCCGATTATCGGTTTGATTTTAGTTCTAAGGCTGCTTCCCCAATCTAGTAGCTGAAGCTTTTAATAGAACAAAATGTATATTACAATTAGTTATTTATTTTTCAAGGAACCATAGAGCCTACAGTTATTCTATTACCCATTAAGTATACTTACAGCAACAGCATGTTCCTCATTAAATCTTACGACGGACATGCCCTACATATGCCTATCCCGTCTATTATTTAGTATTCTTTTTATAGGAGTCATATAACGTTTACTAGAAAACTCACATCAGAACGGTTAAAGGCTCTAATTTACAGGTGACTACCAGCAATTGTACCGATCAATTGTTTTCCCAAAATAATAATTTTGGACAATAAACAATAAAGGCCACGGCAAATTGCCGCGACCTTTATTATTTAGTAGTTATACTATCCAGCTATTTATAACTTAGGTAGTTTCCGCCGTCTCAAGCATAAGTGCTTCAGTACGCTCCGTATCACGAATCAGAACTGGCTTCAGATACTTACCTGTGTAAGACTCCGTAACAGTAATGATCTTCTCTGGTGTTCCTGTTGCCAGTACGGTTCCGCCGCCACTGCCGCCTTCTGGTCCCATATCGATGATATAATCCGCAGTCTTAATAACGTCCAGATTATGCTCAATGACAAGAACCGATTCTCCGGAATCCACCAAGCGGTGCAATACTTCTAGTAAACGACCAATGTCGTCCACATGCAGACCTGTTGTAGGCTCATCCAAAATATAGAGTGTCTTGCCTGTACTACGACGGTATAGCTCAGAAGCCAACTTCACACGCTGCGCTTCACCACCGGATAATGTTGTACCTGGCTGACCAATCTTAATGTAGCCAAGACCCACATCCATCAGCGTTTGCATTTTACGATGAATACGAGGGATATTCACGAAGAACTCTGTAGCATCCTCTACTGTCATCTCCAGCACGTCGGAAATGTTTTTCCCTTTATATTTCACTTCTAGTGTTTCCCGGTTATAACGTTTACCTTTACATACCTCGCAAGGAACGTATACGTCAGGCAAGAAGTGCATCTCAATCTTGATAATTCCATCCCCACGGCAAGCTTCACAGCGTCCGCCTTTTACGTTAAAGCTAAAGCGTCCCTTTTGGAACCCCCGTACCTTTGCCTCATTCGTCTTCGAGAACAGATCACGAATATCGTCAAATACGCCAGTATAGGTTGCTGGGTTAGAGCGTGGTGTACGCCCGATTGGTGATTGGTCGATTTCAATAACCTTATCGAGATTTTCCAAGCCGCGAATTTCTTTGTGCTGACCCGGACGCACCTTCACAGCCTTATTCAGCTGCCGTGCCAAGCTCTTGTACAGAATTTCGTTAATAAGTGAAGATTTACCGGAGCCCGATACACCAGTCACCGCCGTAAATACACCCAATGGAATCTTCACATTCACATTTTTCAGGTTATTCTCTTTAGCGCCACGGATTTCTATCCAACGATCATCGGTAGCACGACGCTTAGCGGTTACCGGAATAAACTTACGACCGCTCAAATATTCACCGGTTAAAGAATTCGGATCTTTCATAATCTCTTCTGGTGTTCCTTGCGCCATAACTTGTCCACCATGAATACCCGCACCCGGTCCGATATCAATAATATAGTCCGCTGCCATCATCGTATCTTCGTCATGCTCTACAACAATCAACGTATTGCCTAGGTCACGCATATGAGCAAGCGTAGAGATCAGGCGATCATTATCCCGTTGATGCAGACCAATACTTGGCTCATCCAGAATGTACAGTACACCCATCAAACTGGAACCGATCTGAGTGGCCAACCGGATACGCTGTGCTTCACCACCAGATAGCGAGCCTGCTGCGCGGCTAAGTGTCAAATAGTCCAATCCGACATTCACCAGGAACCCCAGACGATTGCAGATTTCCTTAAGAATGAGATTCGCGATAGCTGTCTCTTTCTCACTTAACTTTATTTCTTCAAACCAATGCTGACAATCACCAATCGAGAGATCGGTAATATCCGAAATATTTTGTTCGTTGATCGTCACCGCCAAAATTTCTTTCTTCAGACGTTTGCCCTTACAGACATGACAAGGCTTAGCACTCATAAATCCTTCGATAAATTCACGAATACCGTCAGATGCGGTCTCCCGGTAACGACGCTCCAGATTCGGAATAATCCCTTCAAAAGCAACCATCGCATCTTTCTTTTGTCCAAAATCATTCTCATATTTGAAGCGAACCTTCTCGCTACCTGTACCATGCAGTAGTTTATTCATATGATCAGGTGTTAAACTGCTCACTGGAACGTTCTGTGGAATATTAAAATGCTCACACACGGACTTCAGAAATTGCGGATAGTAATTAGAAGTACTTCCGGTCCAAGCTAAAAAAGCACCTTCTTCAATCGATTTCTCAGCATCAGGAATAAGCAGATCTGGATCGACCACCATCTTCATTCCAAGTCCATCGCACTCTGTGCAGGCTCCAAACGGACTGTTGAAGGAGAACATACGTGGTGCCAGCTCTTCAATACTGAAACCACAAATTGGACAAGCAAAGTTAGAGCTGAACAGCAGCTCTTCCTGACCGATGATATCCACAAGGATTTTACCGCCAGAAAGTTTAAGTGCCGTCTCCAGTGAATCCGTCAGCCGGGTCTCCACATCGTCTTTAACGACGATCCGGTCTACAACAACTTCTATGGTGTGTTTTTTATTCTTCTCAAGTTCAATATCCTCAGACAGATCTCTTAGCTCACCGTCCACACGCACACGTACGAACCCTTGCTTAGAAATGTCTGTGAAAAGTCCTTTATGTTCCCCTTTACGCCCTGAAATGATAGGTGCCAGGATCTGCAAACGAGTCTTCTCTGGATACTGCATAATCCGGTCTACCATCTGTTCTACAGTCTGGGAGGTAATCTCAATTCCATGCTCTGGACAATGTGGGTGACCGATCCGTGCGAAAAGCAACCGCAGATAGTCATAAATTTCAGTTACCGTACCAACTGTGGAGCGCGGGTTGCGGCTTGTTGTCTTCTGATCAATAGAGATTGCCGGGGATAATCCGTCTATCGAATCCACATCCGGCTTCTCCATTTGCCCCAAGAACTGACGAGCATAAGCTGACAAAGATTCAACATAACGCCGCTGTCCTTCAGCATAAATCGTGTCAAATGCAAGCGAAGACTTACCCGAGCCGCTCAGCCCCGTCAGCACGACGAAACGGTCACGTGGAATCGTCACATCGATGTTTTTGAGATTGTGCGCTCTCGCGCCTTTAATTACAATATTATCGTTCGCCAACGGAACCTCTCCTTAATGAATCAAATATCAAAACTTTAACGATTTCAGAGCTTTATTAAAAGCGTTTCCGATCCCTCCCAAACCCTCCCTTCCAAGGGAGGGCCCCAAGGGTTGCACCCTCTGGACACCTGCATTTTTTTGGCGAAGGAGGTTGGGGGACCGGACTTAGTGACGACGGCGTTCGGATCGCTTATCCCTACGGGACCGCTTGGACGTTTAGAGTAGGAACACGCAACTGTCATAGACGTTGCGTGATGCTGTCCCTGCGGGATACGCACAAGTGCCAATACATTACGTTACGCTCTCCCTGCGGGATGCGCGTCCATCTATTTATTCAAAAAGAACGGCCTGGGACAGCACCGTTCAATTACTTATTTTAAATATCGGTGATGCATTTAAGGTTTATTACTCGGCCCGAAGCTCCAACAATGCGTCACGCAGCTCTGCCGCGCGTTCGAATTGCAGGTTCTTCGCAGCGTCCTTCATCTCGGATTCCAGACGCTGAATCAGGCTTTGTTTCTCTTTCTTATTCATCTTGCCACCAACACCCGTGAGGTAATCCGCTTTGGACTCGGCAACCTTCGTTGCCTCAATGATGTCACGCACCTTTTTATTAATGGTGGTTGGGGTAATGCCGTGCTTCTCATTATGGGCGATCTGAATGGCGCGACGACGCGACGTTTCGCTCATCGCCTTCTCCATCGAATCAGTGATTCGATCACCGTACATGATTACACGACCCTCGGAGTTACGGGCCGCACGACCAATCGTCTGAATTAGGGAGCGTTCGGAACGAAGGAAGCCCTCTTTATCCGCATCGAGAATAGCGACCAGCGATACTTCCGGGAGGTCGAGACCTTCTCTTAGCAGGTTAATCCCTACTAGAACATGGAATGTACCAAGCCGTAGATCACGTAAGATCGCCATCCGCTCCAGCGTTTTGATGTCAGAGTGCATGTAACGAACCTTAATCCCGATTTCCTTAAAGTAATCCGTCAGATCCTCCGACATCTTCTTCGTCAACGTTGTGACGAGTACACGTTCGTCTCGTTCCACCCGATCACGAATTTCACTAATCAAGTCATCAATTTGTCCCTCTGTAGGACGAACCTCAATGATCGGATCCAAAAGACCTGTAGGCCGGATAATCTGCTGCACCATGGTGTCGCAGTGCTCCATTTCATATGGGCCTGGTGTCGCTGAAACATATACGATCTGCTTCACCTTTTCTTCGAATTCCTCGAACTGGAGTGGACGGTTATCCAGCGCAGACGGCAAACGGAAACCATGCTCTACCAGTACCGTCTTACGCGCCCGGTCACCGTTATACATCGCCCGAATCTGCGGAAGCGTTACATGGGACTCATCAATAATGATCAGCATATCATCCGGAAAATAATCCATTAATGTATACGGAGTTGCCCCTGGTTCACGGAAGGTGAGCGGTCCGGAATAGTTCTCAATCCCAGAGCAGAAGCCCACTTCTTTCATCATCTCAATATCATAACGTGTCCGTTGTTCCAGACGCTGAGCTTCAAGAAGCTTCCCTGCATCACGAAGCACAGTTAAGCGATCTTCCAGCTCCTTTTCAATGTTGATCAGTGCTACACGCATTGTTTCTTCCTTGGTAACAAAGTGAGACGCCGGGAAAATAGCAACATGATCGCGCTCCCCGATCAGTTCACCCGTCAGTACATCAATCTCAGTGATTCGCTCAATTTCATCACCGAACAATTCGACCCGAATGGCATGTTCGCCCTGAGATGCCGGGAAAATCTCAACCACATCACCACGTACACGGAAGGTTCCGCGTACAAAATTGATATCATTACGCTGGTACTGGATATCCACTAGCCTGCTCAAAATCTCATTTCGAGGCTTCTCCATCCCTACCCGCAATGACAAAAGCAAGCTTCCGTATTCCATCGGCGAACCGAGGCCGTAAATACAAGACACACTCGCCACAATAATAACGTCACGCCGTTCGAACAAGGAACTCGTTGCGGAGTGGCGCAGTTTATCAATCTCTTCATTAATACTGGAGTCTTTCTCGATATAAGTATCGGAGGAGGGAATATACGCCTCTGGTTGGTAATAGTCGTAGTAGCTGACGAAATAGTCTACCGAATTATGCGGAAAAAACTCCTTAAACTCACTGGCCAATTGGGCAGCCAAAGTCTTGTTGTGCGCAATAACTAACGTCGGGCGGTTTAATTTGGAAATAACTTGTGCAACGGTAAACGTCTTACCCGTACCCGTCGCGCCCAGCAGCGTCTGGTGCTTCTTGCCCTGCCGGATGCCTTGTAGTAATTCCTCTATGGCATGAGGCTGATCGCCCTGGGGTGTATACTCGGACTCCAATTCAAAAGTCTTTGTACTGACGACAATATCACTCATTTGCCCGTCTCCCCTCTATCGTCTAAACTAGATTAATATATTATAATTGTTGTCTGAATGTTCTCTCTCCATACGATGGCAAGCTAAATCGCCTTTGGTGTCTCTAAAAGACGTTAAGCGTTTGTGCGAGAATTATAAGGATTAAAGTATAACGTGAAACTTATACTTTCTTATAATTAAAAAATATGGAAGATAAGAATATGTGTTCCCGTTCATTATACAGTGTTGACTAGATCGTTGCAAACCATAATACATAGAAATGTTAGGAGCTTGAAGCATGGATATTACCTCAATAATCGGTCTATTGGCTGGACTGGCTGCGTTAATCGGCGGCTATCTTTGGGAAGGCGGAAGCCTCTCAGGACTGCTGCAGCTTAATGCAGCTTTGATTGTGTTCGGGGGTACGTTTGCCGCCGTTATGATCAGCTTCCCGGCATCTAAGCTGCGCTCCATTCCAGCAGCACTACGCATGGCTTTCGGTAGCAACCCTGATCGTGATGTAGAAAAAGCAGAAGAACTCATTGCAATGGCAACCTTGGCCCGGCGCGGCGGCGTTTTAATGTTAGAAAAACAAGCTGAAGAACATCCGGACCCTTTTACACGTGAAGGTCTACTTCTTATTGTAGACGGTACTGATCCTGAGCAGGTAAGACAGATTCTTGAATTAGAAATGGATGCTAAAGAATTGAAGCATGAGAACTATGCTAAGATTTTTGAAGCTGCAGGTGGATATGCACCAACGATGGGAATTATCGGGACGGTGATGGGGCTCATCCGTGTACTTGGCAACCTTACAGATCCGTCAAATCTGGGCACATCTATCGCAGTGGCATTTACCGCAACACTGTACGGTGTTGCCATCGCTAATTTAATATTTTTACCCATCGCTTCCAAAATCAAATCCCGCAGTCAAAGCCAGCTACATAGTATGGAAATGCTGCTCGTCGGCATTCTTTCTTTGCAGAACGGGGATCACCCCTTGCTGGTGCGTAAAAAACTGAACTCATTCATCTCAGACACGGACACGAATGACCGTTCAGAAACTAGAGGTCTTTTATGAGACAAAGAGACCGGCGCAAACGGCGTGTAGAGACTCGGGAAAGCCGCGACCGTTGGATGATTACTTATGCTGATCTAATTACACTTTTACTTATTTTTTTCGTTATATTGTATGCGATGAGCAGCCTGGATACTGACAAATATAACATCGTGACAGGCTCGTTATCCGAGACCTTCAAGTCTGGCAGCACTGTCCTTGAGGGTGGGAACGGCATTTTAGATGCTGGGAAATCAACTGAGAACAAACCGGAAAGTACAGACGGGAATGGGAATGCAGCTGCAACTGCGAGACCGAATGATGGATCTGCTGAACAAACGGAGAACGAAACACCTTCGGCACGTGAACTTGCTTTTCGAGAACAAGAGGCTAAACTTGCTGAATTAATGGGTGTGATCACGAACTATGTAGAGGAAAATAATCTCGGAGAACAAATTTTTGTTGCCGACAAACCGCAGGGGATAGAAATCACACTCAGTGACCGGTTTCTCTTCGATATAGGTAAGGCAGACCTGAAGTCTCCAGCCCTCCCTGCTCTTCAGCAGTTATCTGGCTTATTCAGCGATATCGGCGCAAAGATCAGCATTGAAGGACATACCGACAATACTCCAGTATCTTCGACTTCTCACTATAACGACAACTGGGAGCTATCTGGTGCTCGTGCGCTGTCAGTGCTTCGCTTTTTCTTAGATCGGGAGGGATTGAATCCCGACAATTTTCAATACGCAGGTTATGCTGATACCCAGCCCACCGCGGATAATACAACGGCAGCAGGTCAACAAAAGAACCGCCGTGTAGAGATCATTGTGCTTCGACAGCTTCAAGAGGGTGCATAAAAAATGTTTTACTCAGAGCTAGTTACAGTAGCTAGCTCTGTGCGGGAGCGAATCTGCTTATCAACATACCAAAATGGGCTCGCCACTATTTATTACGGAAATACTCCCTGATTAATACCCTATTTAGTCAGAAATAGCCTTTTCACTGAAATTTTAGGGAAGAATTCCCTAAAACCCTTAGTGTCACCCTATATTCGTCTAAAATAAGGGAGGTTTCCCCTAATTCCACAACCAGTAGATTCGCTTTTAAATAAAACCCCATAATTCCAAATAATACCAGTATTTAACGCAAAAATCACCACCACTATCTATATAAAAACACCAAACAGCAAGTCCCCAAAAACGGAAACTTGCTGCTTCAAATATCACATGCAATGAAATTAATATACACTGAAAAAACCCAATTACTCTCCTACCAATGCACGATATCCGGCTGCATCTAGCAGTCCTTTTACAGCATCAGCATACTCTCCGTCCACTTCAATTTCAAAAATCCAACCTTCACCATACGGCTTATCATTAATTAGCTCTGGACTAGCTTCTAAACCATCATTAATCTTGGTAACCTTCCCAGAAACGGGTGAATAGAGTTCCGATACGGTCTTAACGGATTCGATACTACCTACGCTGTCGCCAGCTGAAATGGCCGAACCCACTTCTGGAAATTCCACAAACACGATATCGCCTAACAAATGCTGAGCATGATCCGTAATCCCAACACGTACTACGCGTCCTTCCACTTGCTGTGCCCACTCATGCTCTTCGCTGTAAAGAAGGTTATCTAAAACTTCACTCATTTCAAGCCGCCTCATTTCCAAATTGGAATTCTAAATTTAGTTATAGCCTAAGTGATCCCGGAGCATAATGTCAATGTTACTAACAGTAAAATAAATTTGTCGTTTTTTTGACTTTTTCTTGTTGACAGCGCCCTCCTATACCCGTTTAATGGAGACATACAAGAAGAAACGACGATGTCGTCTTTTTTATAGACGATAACCGTTTCTCGAAGAAATATAAGGATAATGTATAATGTGAAACATATACTTTCTTATATTTGAAACAAATACAGTTGCGGATGATGGCATAGGGAGAGACTGTCTCACTTGAAGACGGCGCCGAAGGAGTAAGCCCTAACAGGGGTGAATCTCTCAGGCAAAAGGACCTTTGTCGGACGTACCTCTGGAGAGCATCAGACGCGAGGCTGAGTGCGTCAGGTCACCAACGGGGAAACTTGCAGGTTAGTTACGCAGGGTAACTCTCAGGTACAAAGGACAGAGCAGAAAGCGATTAGTGCATTTATGCATGATTGCTTCTGCCTGTCCTTTTTTTCGTATGTAATCAGACTAGGGGAGTGACGACATGGATGCTTTGAAAAGAACGCCTTTTTATGATCTCTATTCCGCCTATGCGGAGTCCAGGTGCATTGATTTTGGCGGTTGGGAGCTGCCAGTACAGTTTACAGGTATCGTGAAGGAGCATGAGGCTGTTCGCCAGCAGGCTGGACTGTTCGATGTATCGCATATGGGTGAATTCATGGTGATCGGAAGCGGCGCTGAAGCCTTTTTACAAAAAATGACGACCAACGATGTCAGCCGCCTTACCGATGGTGCGGCACAATATACGCTGCTCTGTTATCCAAACGGCGGTGTGGTCGACGATTTGCTCGTGTATCGACTAAGTGAAGGCCGTTATATGCTTGTCGTAAATGCCTCCAACATCGATAAGGACTTCCAGTGGCTGCAAGAGCATCTGACCTCTGAATTCGATGAAGTCACACTCACTAATGTCTCTGACGAGACGCTTTTGCTCGCCTTGCAAGGTCCGCTGGCAGAGACCATACTCGCAGAAGTTACTGATGCACCGATCTCAACGCTCAAGCCTTTCCACTTCATCGAACTCGCAACCGTCTGCGGTGTAGAAGTACTGATCTCCCGTACGGGTTATACCGGTGAAGATGGCTTCGAAATTTACGCTCCACTGGATGGGGCAGCAACGTTATGGAACGGCCTTCTCGCAGTTGGCGCTCCTCACGGATTAACACCTGCTGGACTGGGCGCTCGTGATACGCTGCGTTTTGAGGCAAAACTGCCACTGTACGGTCAGGAGCTGTCGGCTGACATCACGCCTCTTGAAGCAGGGATTCAGTTTTTCGTAAAGCTGGACAAAGCAGACTTCATCGGTCGTGATGCGTTAGTGCAGCAAAAAGAAGCCGGTCTTCCCCGCCGCCTTGTTGGTCTAGAAATGATTGATCGAGGCATTCCACGCTCCCATTATCCAGTCTATGCGGACGGCATCAAAATCGGAGAGGTCACAACTGGAACTCAATCACCAACGCTCAAACGCAACCTGGGATTAGCTTTGCTTGATACAGCTTACAGTGAAATTGGCACAGAGGTATTCGTAGAGATACGCGGCAAGCAGCTTAAGGCTGTCGTGATTAAGGCCCCTTTTTACAAGTATAAACGCCTTTAGCATCCATATTAGGACGGTTAGCTTTAAGCGAGAAATAGAAGGATAAAGTATAGCGTGAAAATTGTACTTTCTAAAAAAAGCCAAGGAGTGAGACCTTAATGAAGCACCGTTATCTGCCCATGACAGCACAGGACCGCGTAGAGATGATGGAAGCCGTCGGGATTCAGTCCATAGATGAGCTGTTCTCCGATATTCCTGAAGCCGTCCGTTATCAAGGCACTATGCCGATGTCTGAACCACTCGATGAGTACGCCCTGCTACGTCATATGAAAGGTCTCGCTGACCGAAATGCTGACTTCGATTCGCACGCCAGCTTCCTCGGCGCCGGATTATACGACCATCACATCCCTGTGGTGATCAACCATGTCATTTCCCGTTCAGAATTCTATACTGCTTACACCCCTTATCAACCGGAGATCAGCCAAGGCGAACTGCAAGCGATCTTCGAATTCCAATCCTACATTTGCGAACTAACCGGTATGAAAGTAGCCAATGCCAGCATGTATGATGGCGCAACCGCATTATCCGAAGCAGCCGTCCTCGCAGCTGGTGCTACCAAACGCAAAAAATTAATTGTCTCACGCACCGTTCATCCAGAAGCGCGCCAAGTGTTACGCACATCGGCTAATGCTTGGGGTCTTGAAGTAGTGGAGATTGACTATAGAGACGGTGTTACCGATCAGGCTAAGCTTGCTGAGGCCATTGATAGTGATACGGCTGCAGTACTGATGCAATCACCTAACTTCTTTGGCAGCATCGAAGATCTTAGCACCGTTGAGCCGCTGATCCATGCTGTTAAAGGGTTGTTCGTCGTCAGTGCAAATCCGATCGCTCTTGGCGTACTAGAAACACCAGGTAAGCTCGGAGCCGACATCGTAGTCGGTGACGCTCAGCCACTCGGTATTCCAGCTTCTCTAGGTGGGCCAACTTGTGGATTCTTCGCGGTAGCTGAGCACTTGATGCGTAAGATGCCGGGCCGTATCGTCGGCCAAACGGTTGACCGTAACGGTAAACGTGGCTTCGTTCTGACACTCCAAGCTCGTGAACAGCATATCCGTCGTGAAAAAGCGACATCGAATATTTGCTCCAATCAGGCGCTACTCGCACTCTGCGCATCCGTCTACCTGTCCGTAATGGGTAAAGAAGGGATGCGTGAAGTAGGCGAGCTGAACATTCGTAAAAGCCATTACGCCGCTAATAAACTAAGCGAACTAACAGGGGCTGAACTTACCTTTTCCTCCCCATTCTTTAACGAGTTTGTCGTGAAGCTTCCGGAAGGAAGCAGCGTAAGTGCAATTAATTCGAAGCTGCTGAAGGAAGGTTATCTAGGCGGTTATGATCTGGGCCGTGATTATCCTGAACTTGCTGGACATATGCTGGTAGCCGTTACGGAAAAAAGAAGCAAAAACGAAATTGACCAATTCGCTAGCGCACTGGAGGGCTGTTTATGAAACCGGAGCAAAGTCTAATTTTTGAATTAAGCCGTCCCGGCCGTTCGGCCTATTCTTTGCCACTGTGCGATGTGCCGCAGGAAGAAACCTTGGAATCTCTGATTCCATCAGGTTTACTCCGTAGCGACCCCGTCGTGCTTCCAGAAGTATCGGAAGTGGACGTCATTCGCCACTACACTTCCTTGTCACGCCGCAACTTTGGTGTAGATAACGGGTTCTATCCACTCGGTTCATGTACGATGAAATACAATCCGAAAATTAATGAAGATGTTGCCCGCATCGTAGGCCTAGCTAAGATCCACCCTTACCAGCCAGAAGAAAGCATTCAAGGCGCACTGGAATTAATGTATACCCTGCAAAATGACTTGTCTGCACTAACTGGCATGGATGCTGTATCTTTACAGCCTGCCGCAGGTGCTCATGGTGAATGGACCGGCCTCATGATGATCCGCGCCTACCATGAAAGCCGCGGTGAGACCCGCACGAAGGTTATCGTGCCGGATTCCTCACACGGCACCAATCCTGCTAGTGCTTCAGCAGCAGGACTTGAAACGATCACGATCCCTTCCACAGATAAAGGAATGGTTGATCTTGAAGCACTCAAAACAGCTGTTGGCAGTGACACAGCCGCACTGATGCTGACTAACCCAAGCACACTCGGCTTGTTCGAGACCCAAATCGTCGAGATTGCTGAGATCGTGCATGAAGCAGGTGGCTTACTCTATTACGATGGAGCCAACTCCAATGCCATTATGGGCATTACCCGCCCTGGCGACATGGGCTTTGACGTTGTGCATCTGAACTTGCACAAGACAATGAGCACCCCGCACGGCGGTGGTGGCCCTGGAGCCGGACCTGTCGGCGTAAAATCAATCTTGATTCCGTTCCTACCACAACCAACTGTGATGAAAAACGAAGATAGCAGCTTCTCACTCGACTTCGGCGGACCTGAATCGATTGGACGTGTGAAAGCTTTTTACGGCAACTTTGGTATTCTCGTTCGTGCCTACGCCTATATCCGCACCTATGGTCCAGACGGACTGCGTGAGGTATCCGAAAATGCCGTGCTGAATGCGAACTATATGATGCACCGGCTGGCGCCGTATTTTGAAATCCCATATCCGGGCGTATGTAAGCATGAATTCGTAATGTCCGGCAAAAACCTCAAGCAGTATGGTGTACGCACCTTAGACGTTGCTAAACGATTACTCGACTTCGGCTACCATCCGCCAACCGTGTACTTCCCTCTGACTGTTGAGGAATGTATGATGATCGAACCGACGGAAACCGAAAGTAAAGAAACGCTCGACGGCTTCATCGATACGATGATTCAAATCGTGAAAGAAGCGCAAGAGACACCTGAGATTGTAATCAACGCACCTCATACCACAGAAATTAGCCGATTGGATGAGACACAGGCTGCGCGTAAGCCGGTATTGAATTGTTCTTGCGGCTAAATAGATAATAAGCAATATTAAAAGCAGGCCACGATATCGGTTATCGTCGGTCTGCTTTTCACACTGTCCAATTACACGAAAAGTTCCCATCCTCTAAATCATCAGGCCCTTCCCAGCATCATAAAGATGTCTGTGAAGGGCCTGTTTCAGTTGTTTATCACTATAACTTTTTGATATTAAGCACCATGCGTCGGAGTTTCTACTTTCACCGCGCCCTTGCGCTCCTTAGCCGATTTACGGAAGTAGAATAGCTCGTAAATCGCTGGAACTACAACCAGCGTAAGCAGTGTTGCCGCAGTTAAACCGCCGATGACTACAATCGCCAAGCTTTGCGAGACGATGCTGCCCATCTCGGCATGGCCGAACAGCAGTGGAGTCATGGCGCAAATGGTAGCAATAGCCGTCATCAGAATCGGGCGCATCCGTGTTCCGGCCGCTTCCAGAATGGCTTCGCGAATACCCATATGCGTTTCATTCTGCTTAATACGGTCGATAAGCACAATCGCATTCGTGACGACGATACCAATTAGCATCAGAGCCCCAAACAGGGCAGTAAAATCAGGTGTTACCCCGGATACGATCAGTCCAACAATCGCCCCAATCGCAGCCAATGGCAAGGAGAACATGATTGCCAGCGGAGCACGAAGGGTTTTGAAGGTGAGGACCATGATCAGATACACCAAACCGATGGAGATCAGCGCCGTCATACCAAGGTCCGCGAAATCCTCTGACTGATCAACCGAGGCTCCGCCTGCAAATAGAGTCACACCCTTTGGAAGGGTAAGACTATCGGTTTGCTTTTTAATATCCGCTCCGATTTCAGACACCTTCTTCGGATCCACTTCCGCTGTAATTCTCGCATATGGCTTCCCATCTTTATGGAACAATAGTGCTGGTTCATTCCGAACCTCATAGGTTGCTAGTTGTGACAACGGCTTTGGACCTTCAGCAGTCATGAGCGTCATTGCTTTTAAATCTTGCTCCGACTTCGGCTCAGCCATAGGATCTAACACTACTCCAGCAGGAGTACCGTCCAGTTCGATTTGCCCCATAGGGATAGGATTCAGCATAGCTGACAATTGCATGGTAATTTCTTGTGCATTCGTCTGTGCTGGATCTACCTTAAATGTAAAGACAGGTTTGGTATCCTCCATATTGCTACTGACCTTTTGAATACCCTCCACAGTCTTCAACTTATTCGTAACTTCTGCTGCAACAGCAGTAATATCTGTAAGATTATCACCCACGATATCAATATATTCGCTAGTGGAGCTTGAACCCATCATACTCATTTGATTAGCAACAAGTGTTGCCCCAGCGTAGGAATCCTTCACATCACGAACATAATCAATGAACGCCTCAGCATCTGCACCTTTTTTCATCACAACGGTATAGTCCACTAAGGTCTCAGAGCTAACGGACCCCCACTGGGCCGCATCTGCACTGTTCCCTGATTGCATGATCACCGTTTCCGCTTCAGGCTGTTTCATCAAATCTTGCTCTAATTGCTTTCCTTTTTCTAAAATCTCTTTAACAGGAACATCCTTCGGATAATTCAACTGAACAGAGACATAGCTGGCATCTGAAGCATCAAGCGCGCCTTTTGGCATAGTCACATAAGCAGCGATAGAGCCAATCAGAAGGAGAAGACCTAGCGATAAAGTAATCCATTTCCGGCGCAGATTCCAATCGAGGAATCGGGTGAACCATTTAGACGGCTCGTGTTCTTTCATTGAAGTTCTTCTCAGCAGCCATGAGCTTAACAGCGGCACTACCGTCAAAGCTACAACGAGTGAAGTAAGCAATGAATACGTGACTGTTAAGGCAAACGGAAGTAGGAACGCCTGTAAACTACCACGCAGAAGACCCATCGGCAGAAATACCGCTACCGTTGCAATCGTGGATGAAGTAATCGCTCTAGCCACTTCCCCGGTTGCGCTTATAATCATTTCACGGGAGAAGGGTTCTTTTTGCAGCCTGCGGTAAATGTTCTCGATTACTACGATACTATCATCCACCAAGCGGCCGACCGCAACGGCCACACCTCCGAGCGTAATAATATTCAAACTTATGCCGGATATATCAAGCAGATATAAGGTAACTGCTAGTGAAAGCGGGATAGAAACCGCCGTAATCAGGGTTGCCCGCAGGTTGCGTAGGAACAGCAGAATGACGATCGTCGCAAACAATGCGCCCAGCAATACCTCACGCATCATACTGTTCACCGAGGTAACCACCATATCCGAGGTGCTGAATACGACCGCTGCTTCTGCATTTGGAATGGTTTTGTTAATATGTGCTACGGTATCCTGAATATGATCTCCGACACTTACTGCATTCGCATTAGCCTCTTTGGTTACTATGGCGAAAAGAACATCTTTCCCATTCGAGCGGCTAACGCTCTCTTGATCCTGCTTCAATTCGACGGCAGCAATATCCTGCAGCTTAACGCCCGCGGAAACAGGGAGCTTCTTCAGCGTATCTATACTATCTATCATAGAAACCACATTAATGTTGCCTGTCTGGCCGCCAATCGTCTGCTCCCCAAGAGATGCCGATACATTACGTCCTTGAAGTAACCCTAGTACTTGAGGTGTTGTGATTCCCTTCTCAGCCATTAATTTTGGATCTAGCTTCACTCGCACTTGCGGAGTAACTTTCCCATATAAAGCGACGTTGGCTACACCTTCTGCTTGTTGCATCTCTGGAATAATCGTTTCTTCCGCAAGCTTAAGGTTTTCTTTAGTCAGACCTTCGTCAAACGAAAGGGTGACCTGCGACACGGGAATCATGGAAGTATTCAGTTGAAGTACAAAAGGAGCCATTACCCCTTCAGGGAACTGCAACGAATCTACAACCTTTTGCACCTCCCCAGCAGCATCCTTCATATTCGTCTTTGAGTCATAAAAAATATTCACCTGTGCGTATCCGTCTCCGGAAGTGGACAGTATTTCTTTCTTCCCCTTAACAAAAGCGGCCCCAGCCTCAATCGGCTTTGTAACTTTCGTCTCCATCGCATGGGCATCTTGACCCGGACCGAGCACCGTTACAGTCACTTGAGGATTATCTGCCTCTGGCATAAATTCCATCGGTAGCGAAGTGTAGCTCATCCCACCCACTACAAGCGCCATGACCACTAAAAGCCCTACCGCCGCCTTATTACCGAACGACCATTTGGTTAACCATTTCATTTTCGTTTCCCCTTCCACCCCGTATATTTCTGGTACTCCTCTTATGACTGCCCCATTATGTATTATTTTCCATCCCGAGATTTAGTTTAGACATTTTTGGCCGAAGTCAAAACAGCCCTACGGCTGGTTTTATACTCAGTCTTGAGGCGGGGAACCTTCTCCTTCTGAAGTACAGGGAATCATAGTAGCAAAAAAAGGGCGCCCTATGAGCCACGTTAATGGCTTCAGGACACCCTTTTGCTATGATTTCTATTTTTCTCCCGCGCGTACTGGATCACGGAACATATATTTTAAGAGCGGCGGTGTTACAAGTGTAGTTACAATGACAACGATAATGACCGAAGTAAAGTACTGCTGCTGCAACAATCCGCTTTGCAAACCTGTTGCCGCGATGATCAATGCAACCTCACCCCTAGAAATCATCCCTGAACCTATAATAAGCGACGAATGGTTATTAAATCCTGTAAGACGCGCCCCCAGACCGCCACCAAACAACTTGGTCAGAATAGCAATCACCGTCAACAAGAGGACGAATCCTAGTTGACTGCCAACCCCTTCAAAGGAAACATTAAGTCCGATACTGACAAAGAAGACCGGAACAAAAATCGAATAGGCAATAGGTTCAAGCTTAGATTCCACAGTGTGCTTAAAGGAGGTTTGTGAAATAGCAATCCCAGCTGCAAAAGCACCGATGATGCCTGCCATCCCCATAATTTCAGCAAAATACGCGAACGCAAAGCAAATCATTAGCGCCGCTGCGATAACAGCCTCTGTCACCTTTAGCGGTGCCATCCATTTCATAACCCGCGGCACAACGAACCAACCCACAACAAGCGCTACAGCGAAGAACAACACCTTTTTCGTAATCAAAAGACCAATGGATACTGATTCTCCTGTGCCGAAAAAGCTCATTAATACAGCGAGCAAAATAACAACTAGAATATCATCAACTACAGCGGCTCCCAGAATGGTAGAACCTTCACGTGTATTCAACTTATTCATATCCTTCAGCACCTGCACCGATATGCTGACCGAGGTCGCACTAAGAATAACCCCCATAAACATCGCGTTGTGAGAAGCAAATCCAAACATCTCACCGATGGCGAACCCGCCAATAAAAGGTAAAATAATACCCCCAACAGCTACTGCGAAAGCTGACTTCCAGTTCTTGCGCAGTTGATCCAGATCTGTCTCAAGCCCTGCTATAAACATTAACAATAGAACACCGATCTCCGAAAAATAATGAATAAATTCTCCATTTTGAATCCAACCCAGTACCGCAGGACCCAGTATAATACCGACAATTAGCTTACCCAGTACCGACGGTTGTCCCAATCGTACAGATAAATCACCAGCTAGCTTGGTGAATAGTATAATCAGCATAAGATATAGAACAAACTCCATGTTTTATCCACTCCCTTGTTGTATATAAGAACTGCCAACCAGGGACATCTCCAAGCCAAAAAAAGACAAAGAGGAGCCCTTGTTGACAGGCTCCTCCAAAAAACAAAAAATTATTCAATTAAACAATATTAAATATATTATAACCGTAATATAAAAGACTGTAAACAAGATACGCCGATATTTTACATTATGCAAATTTTAGTTAATAAAGAATCAGCTTCATTATTTTAAATGGAACACTTCACGTAAAGGCAACATTGGCACCTCATCATTGAAATCAAATGAGCCTTCAACCATCTTTGAGGTAATGGCATTCCATCGGTTGCAGGCGTCGCTTTTGGCAATATAATCGAAAGCTGCTTCCGTGTCCTCACATTCAAAGCAATAAAAAAACTGATTGCCATTCTGAAAGATAGAATAGTTAGAAATACCAGCCTTACTGTGCTCCTCCAAAACTTCTGGCCAAGGATTTAAATGCATCGCTACATACTCTTCCAGACATTCTTCCTTCACCCGCCATGTCCAAGCCAATTTATTGCTGCTCATCTGTTCATCCTCCTAGAAATGTCCTCTGTTGTACATAATAAGAATCAAATACATTTGATACCTATTATTGTACCTGAAGGTAACAGCCCAAGCGAAGAATACTTACCCTTATGCTTCCTAAGCGTTGATTCCAGCTTCACTTGGGCGGAGAATGGCAGAACCTATCGCCAGCAGCACAGCCGCCATAAGGCCTAAGATCGCAAAAGGTAACCATAACTCATTCCAGCCCCCACCGGTAGCAGCGATGTCGACCGCTTGGATGGCCCATTTTTGCGGAACAAAGTTAGCCGCCTTCTGCATATATTCCGGCATAATGGATAAAGGCCAGAAGCAGCCTCCAAGCATACAAGTCGGTGTGATAATAAGTGAATTCAGCATGCCCGCATTATTAGGATTACGAATTAATCCTGCCACTGTACTCGCGATCCCCATAGACACCAGCATAAATGCCGCAAGAACAAGGAAATATAGATAGATTGGAACTTCATAATCATAGTGCAGCACCCAGCGACCTAAGGCGAGTACTACGACGATCTGAATCAGTCCGACCATGAAGCTACCCAGAAAATTCCCGATAGCAATCTCGTAAGAACGAACCGGAGCGCTAAACATTCGCATCATGGTCCGGCCTTTCCGATCATCCATAATCAGAGACACAGAGCTAGTGACCAGGCTCATGAGAAACATTAGCGTTAAGCCCGTAACGACTCCCAGTCCCTCCCGAGGATATAGATTATAATCAGTTCGAATGCTGCCTATACTGTGCTGTTCTGCTCTTTGCATAACCGTAGTGAACTGTGCGTCAACGTCATTAGACCCTTCATTTGCTGCTCCAATAGTCGCGGCTGTACTCCGCATCTCATCAGCAATTGCACTTGCTTTTAATTTTATCATAACGGAAGTTTCATTCGTCTTCAGCTCATATACACTAATTTGTGGTTCTTCTCCAGCAAGTAGTGCCGAAGTGAAGCCTGCTGGAATTAGAATCCCCGCTTCTCCATTCTGATCGACTACGCCTTTTCTTAAAGCAGTCTCGTCAGTCTTTTCTACAAATTTATATTCTCCGGAATTCTTTAGTTCAGTAAGCAAGTGCTTACCAGCAGCCCCGTTATCCATATTGGAATATAGCACAACAGTTGGGTTCTCCCCCATCGTTCCCGTAACGGAAACAATACCTGCGAGTACAATACAAGGAAGCAGAATATAGATGAGCACACCTTTCCTAGTACCAATGGTTCGTTTCACCATGTTCCAGGCAATCGTTAAGATTTTATCCATGATAACCCACCTTCCGGTACGATATAGCCGCTGCACTGAACAACACAAGACAGATCAGCGATAATACTCCCAAATTCGGCATGATTTGCGATACATCGGCATGTAGCATCATTTTCAAGATAGCCTGCATTGCCCAATGGTTTATCGTAAACGCCCCTATAGAATTCACCCACGATTCAGGAAGAGGTGCCATCCCACCACTAATGAAGGTCATACTCACAGTGAGTAGTGTAACGACACTTCTTGCGCTTGCTCCAGTCTTGCTGAACATAGAAATAACGATAGATAATGTCATCGAAGCTATAATCATCAGCAGGCAAAATAGGAGTAACAAGCCCGGCCGATTTCCCCAATTTACGCCGAAGAGTACATTCGTTAAAAAAATAATCGCTGCACACTGCACTATACTTACAACACCTACGCCAAGCATTTTACCAATGAATAGCTCAGATCCTTTAACGGGCATTGCGTTGATCCGGAAGAGGGTATGATTTTCTTTTTCATTAAAAAGAGAAGTACATACCGTTAAGCCGCTATATAGCAGAAACATCAGCATCATAGACACCGCATAAAACTGGGATGATGTATAGGTATACCCGCCCTCGCTCAGTTCTCCAAGCTTTACGGTAGGCTGATCACTGGTAGAACTAGGTGCCATAACATTCAGAGCTTCTGGACCCAGTGTCATCGCCACAGACTGCTTATAATTAAGATTCCTCAGAAAATTATCGAAGACCGTCCCTGCCACCCTGTTATCTGTACTTTTTTGGCCCAGTATAAATTCCAGCTGTGCAGCTTCACCGCTCTGTACCTTACTATCAAAGCCTGGAGGAACAACAACCGCATAACCATATTTTCCTGTTCGCAGACCGCTTTCTGCCGCCTCTCGACTACCCGCCATAACTGGAGTAATGATATCCTTAAGCTCTGTTGACTTCAAAAAGCTATCCATCATTGCCGAGCTCTCATAGCCCTCACCAGAAAGATTAACAACAGCCACTCGCACAACATCAATAGTAGTGGAGCCTTTGTCACCAACGACACCGGAGAGCGAAGCACCTAAGAGAAAGATCAATAACAGGGGCAGCAAAAACATATTTAATATCATAGAACGTGAGCTAAATAGTCTTCGCAGCTCATAGATCATAATCGTCCAAGTATTCATCAGAATAATCCCCCTTTAATCTCTTAAGGTCCTTCCGGTCAAGTTTAGAAACAACGTCTCCAGATCAGGTTCTTCAATATTTAGCGAGCCGATAATCCCCTTATGCTTGGCAAAAATAAAAAGGATATCCTGTAGCTCCCCTTGTGAAGAAGGCAGATACAGCTCGACTACTTCATCCTTTGCTTCTACGCGTCTGATTCTAGGGTGAAGGGTCAGCTCCTGAACAAGCTCCGGTGTGATATTAGCAGCTTTAATGATGATTTTTTCTTCCTTGGCAACCCGTTCTCGTAGTTCTTTTTCCGTGCCGCAAGCAATGATGTGCCCTTTATCCATAATGGCTACCCGATCGCAAATGGCCGCAACCTCCTCCATATAGTGACTGGTATAGATAATCGTTGAGCCGAGTCGATTGAGCTCTTTAACCGATTCAAGGATATGATTACGAGATTGTGGATCAATCCCCACGGTAGGTTCATCCATAATAATCAGCTTCGGACGATGCATAATAGCGCAGGCAATATTCAGACGTCTTTTCATCCCTCCGGAGAAGGTCGAGGGTTTCTCTTTGGCACGATCGCTAAGGCCTGTGAACGCAAGAGCCTCTTCTACCCTTTCCTTCAAAAGCTTGCCACGCAAACCATACAATCTTCCGAAAAAGGTAACGTTATCCGCGGCTGTCATCGTGTCGTATAAGGCTAATTCCTGTGGAACCAAACCAATTCTTTTCTTCACCTCAAGTGATTTCGAGGATACGGGCAGACCGTCGATAACAATGTCTCCCCCGTCAATCTTAAGCAAGCCGCAGATCATACTGATCGTTGTACTTTTACCCGCTCCGTTCGGGCCTAGCAAGCCAAAGATTTCTCCTTCTTCTATCGTCATGTTCACATGATCTACTGTTAATTTACCTTCATATCGTTTCACCACATCGGTTAATACGGCGATTGCCATCTTTTCATCGCTCCTGTCTTTGCACTTCTATAATTACAATTTTAGCTTAAAGGGATTGACCACGGAGGTACGAAAAGTCATCTTTTGAAGGTGACTTAAGTCATCTCCTGAAGAAGTAGGCGAATATGCTAAGATTAGAAGAAACTCTATAAAGGATGTCTTAGGCGTGACTAGAGAACTGACCCTATTGCGATACCTACTCATCATAATTCCTGCTTGTATTAGCATTTACATCTATCCATATGCTGACTATGGAATCTTCACGTTGCATATTCTGATGCTTCTATTCCTTGTGGTCATGGTGCCAAAGCTACCCCGTTCCTTTCATGCCTTAATAAGCATTGTGGAAATACTGTTCACTGCCTGGTTATGTTACCAGTACGGCAGCATAATGATTTTCCCGGCCATTTCAGCATTACTTTATTATTCTAGACTTCAGCCCCAAGCAGTACCTCTCGTGTTTACGGTTGTGCATCTGATTACCTTGAACATAGCGCTCTGGGATTCTCCAAAGCTTATAATCACATTCATCAACATTACTTTTCTACTTATCGCCTATCTCAACGAATTGTTACAGAGGGCGGGGCGGGGCCGTGAGAACACCCTCAATCTTTACGATGAGCTGCGAAAAAAGCATTTCGAGCTGGATGAAGCCCGCAACCGACTGCTGGAGTTTAACGCCCAAATAGAAGATGCAGCCCAGTCCAAAGAACGGGTTCGCATCTCCCGCCAGCTCCATGATGATATCGGCCACCGCCTCATCCGCATTAAAATGATGATGGAAGCCGCGCTACTCACCTTACCCACCTCCCCTGAAAGCGGAATGCAGATGATGGAGCTCATTCGAGATCAATTGTCAGCCAGCATGGACGATATGCGCTCTGCAGTGAAGCGTATCAACTATACGCCACAATTAGAGGGAGCTTATGCGTTAGACCGTCTGCTAGAAGAGATCGGCCGCGATACGGGAATCGAGACCTCATACCAAGTGCATGGGATACCTTACCCGCTATACCCTAGTATTCAGGTAATCTTGTATAAGAACGCCCGAGAAGCCATAACCAATGCCCTACGTCACGGAAATGCAACTGCGATTTCGATTAAAGTCGACTTTAGTGATACTGGAGTTACAATGGAGGTCAGCAACAACGGGACGCTTCCCGAAGGCAATAAACTAACCAAACTGCCGGAAAGTGGAGGGGTCGGGATGAAAGGAATGTTCGAACGAACACATCTGATCGGCGGAACCTTGGAATGGCGGCAGGAGCCTCAATTCACCATTGTTACGCGGTTGCCCATTTATAAGCAGGGAGAGATTGTATAGGGAACGTAGGACTTGAAGCAAAGAAGAACTCTATATTATGAAGAAGGAGCCACGCTAATGATTAAGGTGATGATTGTAGATGACGATCCTTTTATTCGTCAAAGTCTGCAGGTACTGATAGGAATGGATCCCGATATTGAAGTGATCGGAGCAGCAAGTGACGGAAACGAGGCCTTGAATTTGCTTCAAGCGGGAGATATGGCGGATGTGATTCTGATGGATATTCGGATGCCGGGCTGCGGTGGTGTTGAAGGGACAGAGAAAATTAAGCAGGCTTTTCCTCAGGTTTCGATACTGATGCTAACTACCTTCGATGACGATGAATATATCATTGAAGCGCTGCGCAATGGAGCCAGTGGATATTTGCTCAAAAACATACCGCCTGACCGTATCATACAAGGTGTCAAAACAGTTAATGAAGGCAACATGCTAATCCACCCTGATATCGCGCGCAAGCTAGCCACCTTTCTACAGCCCGCGGCCCGTCCTGAATCTCCACAGGCACAGCCACTGGAATCTTTGGGACTGACCAAAATGGAACTAGCCGTTGTCGCCTCCATCGCTGAGGGGCATACCAACAAAGAAATCGCCGGACAGCTGTTTCTTAGCGAGGGTACGGTCAAAAATTACATAACGGATATTCTAAGTAAATTAGAGCTGCGAGATCGTACGCAAATTGCTATTTTTTATTTGAAGGGTGGGCGTGGATAGAAGTTCTACAAAAAAGCCCGGACTCTATTTCCAGAGTCCGGGCTTAACTTTAGCTATCCTTCCGCCGATTCCTTGTTGGCTTCAGCGGCTTTGTTCCGTTTGAGTCGGCCGTTCGGAAGATGCCGGCTGCGAGTACCTGTCTTCATTGCGATGATGCTGAAGATGCTGGATGGCTTCGCCTCCGCAGTAACCGCTCCATCTGTCTCCGGTACCAGAATGATGCCGAGCTGATGATGGTCCCCGTCGTAGATCGGGCTCTGAAGGTATTTGCTCTCCCCTTCACGGTTCTGCACCTCCAGCTTGCAGAACGCTGGATTCATGCGCAGCGCCTCATGTAGCTGCGCGGCATCGGTCAACAGGACCCCGTTGACCTTCAGTAAAATCTCGCCGGGCAGAATGCCCAGCTCCTGTCCGGGACTGCCCGGCAGCACGGCCAGCACCTTGCGGCCGCGCGGTGGATGCACGAAGATGGGGCTGATGCTGCGCTCTTCCAGAGCGCTGTACCAGCTTAACCCTTCGTGCAGCACCATCGCTGCGAGCGCCGCGAGCAGGGTCAGCGGGCTCCACCAAGCGGCAAGCAGGCTTAAGCCGAGCAGGACGATGCTGTACATCAGCAGCCGTCCTGAAGTGCGGGCCGCCTTGCGCCCGGGCAGCATGCCCTGCGTCATCTCGCTGAAGCCGATGATGACGGGCAAAGAGACCATGCCAAGCCCGCCGCCCAGCAGCGGCTGCCATGGCAGATCCGTTCCTGCCCCCGAAGGGATCAGCAGGAACAGCGGCAGCGGCCAGAAAGCCTGCAGCTGATAGCCGCCGACAACCATGCCGCGCTTGCCCTTCAAGAAGAGGGGCGTCGCAAGCTTCGCCCCTTGCCAGCGGGCAAGCAGCGCCTCCGCCATGTGCAGTAGCGCAGCTAGCACTAGCAATGCGGGAATATCCATCTCCCGTATGGCTGTTGTAATATTCCCGACCGTTCCGCTATGTAAGGCATCTGGAAAGAAAGACAGTACAAATTGAATCACGCCTAGCAGACCTATAGAATAAGCGAAGCACAAATACCGCACACGCAATAGCGATAACAGAATACTAACTACCCAAATGCAGGCCACAGCTGTACCTGATAAGGATACACCTAACAATATGGCTGCAATAGAAACCACTAGTCCCATCACCAGCCCGCTCCACACCGTTCGCCACGTTTCTTGACCCCAGCTATGTAACTTCACATGAATTAGCTTACGTTCTAATGCCACCTGCCGACGGTAATACAACGCAATAAATATAATAGCAATATAGTAATATGGCTGGATCAATAAGTGTAAGAACGCAGTGCCCAAGCTTCCTAATAATTCCTGAATCACATTCAAACTGTTCGTCACACTCCTTTTCTTCCCTGAATATTAGCCCTTGCTCGTTTTAACAGAAAAAAAGAAGGCTGAATTCAGCCTTCTTACTTTTTCGACGCTGCCGCCTTAATTTCCTTCTGAATCTCAGCAATCCCTCTATTCCGTTGGTTGTCGTTGGCAGGGTCTTGGATCACTTTGATCAGTGCTACCTCGAGCGCCTCAGCAGTCTTGGCATCAATCATGCCTGTGACTTGAAGTTTCGCTTCACTCTGGAATTTCTTCACTGCATTCTTGGTGCCAGTATCGAAATAGCCATCTTTGCGACCAGGCTTGTAGCCTAAGCCATCCAGCATTGTCTGTGCACTCTTTACATCACCGTTGTTCATGTTATATTGCAGCGTCACGCTCTTGTTAATAGGAGCCACTGAGAAGTAATCCGGCTGCGCTACCGCGATATCCGGTTTAATTCCCTTGCCGTGGATCCATGTGCCGTCCGGTGTAAGCCATTTAGCAATGGTAACCTTCAGCAAACTGCCATCTCCAAGCTGTTTATCAAAGCTTGTCTGCACCGTGCCTTTACCAAATGAATTATCACCAATTAGCTTGGCTCCCGCTGACTGCTGCAGGGCACCCGCCAATATTTCCGAGGCGCTCGCGCTACCTTTATTCATTAGCACTACCACTGGATAAGCCTTGCTCGATCCCTTGGAGGTGCTAACTTCGCGTTTTTTATCTTTGTATTCTATTTGAACTATGTTTTTACCAGCTGGAATGAACTCTTCAGCCATCTCAATAACAATCGGGAGGACACCGCCTGGATCATTACGGACATCAATGACCAATCCCTTCATGCCTTGCTTCTCTAGCTTCCCAAGCTCTTCCTTGAATCGTTCTGCGGTATTTAGGGAGAATTGAGTAACCTCGATAACGCCTACTCCGTCTTTTTCCATCTTAGAGTATACCGTCTCAAGCTTCACATCATCCCGAGTAAGTGCGAACTCCAGAGGCTCTACAGAGCCAGAACGTTGTATTTTCAAAGTAGCCTTACTGCCTTTAGGTCCGCGTATCTTCGCAACAGCAGCATTCAGATCCATGCCTTCTAGCGATTCTCCGTTAACGGACAAAATGACATCCTTAGCCTGAATCCCAGCTTTCTCAGCAGGCGAGCCCTTAATCGGGGAGACCACGACTACCTTACCATTATCCGAAGAGACCTCCGCACCGATACCTGAAAAGGAACCTTCAATGCTTTCTTCGAATTTCTCAGCTGTTTCTTTACCCATATAGTTGGAATAGGGATCGCCTAGCGCTTCCATCATACCGTTGACAGCACCATCTATCAGCTTCTCCCGGTCTACCGTCTCGTAGTAATTGCTCTCAATCAAACTAAGCGCAGTCCCAAGCTTCTGGGATTCCTTCTGCTGTAGACCTGCAACCTGCAACGCAGAGGCTAATCCTTGTCCTGCAGCTTGTCCAAAGACATGAGTATAACCCGTCACGCCCAAGGTTACTAAACTACCGCATAGCAGGGCGGCGATAATCATAAACGCCGCGGTGCTTTTTTTTAACATGATGTTCCCACCGTCCCTTCTTGTCCATCTTGTAAACAACATCCTAAGTCCGTCCTGAAAGGTACGGTATCTCTTCCAGTATATGCCGTACAATCAAATAATATGAGTTATAAGTTCGTTAAAAATTAGAGATAAGGCATAGGATTTACAATCTTACCGTCAATCCGTACTTCGAAGTGAAGGTGGGGACCCGTTGAATTACCTGTGGAACCAGATTCAGCAACCACATCTCCGCGATTGACTTTATCCCCGGCACTAACTCTAAGACCGCCTTTACGTATATGGCCATAGAGCGTCCAAACTCCGCCTCCATGATCAATAATTACACAATACCCGTAACCGCTCCACCATTCAGCCAAGATAACCGTTCCGGAATCCGCCGCATGAATATTGGTTCCTTGTGGAACCGCAAAATCGACGCCGGTGTGTACTTTCCCCTTCTCACCCGTAATTGGATGTGTCCGTGGTCCATATGGGGATGAGATTCTTGCCGATCCTACAGGAAGTAGAAACGGCCCATCTCCACCTGAGTATCCCGTATCACTAGAGCTGGAGCTTGAGCTTGAACTGCTGCTTGCTTTGGCAGCTGCAGCCTTCTTGGCAGCCGCCGCAGCTCTACGAGCCGCTTCCGCCTTAGCCGCTGCTGCTCTGCGAGCCGCTTCCTCTGCCTTAATCTTATCCTTTTGCGTTTCCAGCGCAGAGCGTTCGCTTGCCAGTTTGACTAGCTTTTCATTCTGCTCTTCACTTAAATCATCACTTTCTTGAATTTGCTTATCATAGAATGCAATAAGCTCCTGTTTCTCAGATTCTTTCTCCTTCAGCAGACTTCTCTGTTGTTCCAAAGAAGTGTACAGCTGCTTGGCCTGGGCATATTGCCCTTCAAGCTCTTGTTTCTTCTCTATCACCGTCTGCTTGTCCAGCTTATGTTGCACTAGCAGCTCCTGATCCTGATCCACAATCATCTTAAGTGAATCCGCGCGATCCAGAAAATCAGCAAAGCTTGTCGATGAGAGCAAAACATCCAAGTAAGAAACCGCTCCATCCGTATACATTAACCGAACACGGGACCCTAAGACTTCCTCTCTGGAGGCGACCCGTGCTTCTGCTTTATCCAATTCCGTTGCCGTAACATTCAGAGATTGTTCTGTATCGGAAATTTTTGTAGAGATTTCGGTCATTTTGCCCTTAACTTGATCCACTTGCTGTAAGACATACTGCAGATTGAGATTCGTTTTATTCTTATAATGCTGTGCTTCCTGCGTTTGGGACGCCGCTTTCTCCTGCTGCGCCTTAGCGTCCTGCACCTCTTTTTGCAGCTGCTTTAGCTGCTTGTCGATTTCGGCAACACTTGTTTTTTTTGCATATCCGTCAGAGGGCTGGAATATAGTGACAGCTAGTAACATTACGGCTAATCCGGCGGCAATCTTCTTCAACTTGCACTCCCCATCCTTCACTTTTTAAGATTAAACTTTCAAGAACCTACGAATAGAAACCGTACTTCCCCAGACGCCGATCAGCACGCCAAGTCCAACTAGTACACCAACGACCAGCATCCAAATACTATCGAACGGAATTAGCTGCAATTGGAGCATAGGATCTCCCTGTACAGTCGATTCCAACGTACTGTAACCCACATACAAGACGACGGAGGTAATGAGCGATCCGATCAGACCGATCAATGCCCCTTCTATAAAGAAAGGCCAGCGAATAAAATAATTTGTCGCGCCTACGAGCTTCATAATGCCAATCTCCTTACGACGGGCAAGTATCGTAACCCGAATCGTATTAGAGATGAGGAACATAGACATGAGCCCCAGACCTGCTACAAAAATAAAACCAATGTTTCGTACAGCGCGTGTTATTTTGAACAAGGTTTCTATCGAGCCCTTGCCATATTTCACTTTGTAAATGGGCTGATCAGTATGTGTCTTGTTGAGTGCTTCAATCTTCTCAGCCACAAATGCTACCGTAGTAGGTTCGACAACTTCTACCTTAAGCGTATCCGGGAGAGGGTTATTGTCTTCATCGAACCCTTCCAGAAGCTCAGCCGCGTCCTCACCCATATCTGCACGGAGATCTTTAAGTCCTTGATCCTTGGAGATGAACGTAATCTTGCTGACCTCCGGCATATTGCCAATTTCAGTCTGCAAAGTCTCACGCAACTTCTGATCTACATTTAGTGCCAAATGAACATTAATCTGTACCTGGCTGTCTGCCTCATCCGCTACAGCATTCACATTAAGAACAAGAAGAATAAATACACCTAGGACAAAAAGAGAGACGACGATGGAAGTGATCGAAGCAATCGACATCCAGCCATTACGGAATACGCTTTTGAAGCCTTCCCGCAAGTGTCGCAAGAAGGTCTTAAAACTCATAGCCATATTCCCCTCTCGCCTGGTCTCTCACAATGTTTCCGTTCTCAATCGCAAGCACCCGCTTGCGCATTTTATTCACGATATCTCTATTATGGGTAGCCATTACAATTGTTGTTCCACGAAAATTAATTTCGTCCAGCAGCTGCATAATGCCCCATGAAGTCTCAGGGTCCAAGTTACCTGTAGGCTCGTCCGCAATAATAACAGATGGGTTATTAACAATAGCCCGAGCAATTGCAATACGCTGCTGTTCTCCACCTGAGAGCTGTGAGGGCTCACGATTTGCTTTATTTTTGAGTCCAACCAGATCGAGAACTTCATTCACACGTTTCTTGATAACCTTCTTCGGGGCTTCAATAACTTCCATGGCAAAAGCAATATTCTCATACGCTGTCATCCTTGGTAATAACCGAAAGTCTTGAAACACAACGCCGATATTACGGCGTACATATGGGATTTTACGTTGTTTAAGCTTCCCTATGTTAAAGCCTCCCACAGAAATTTGACCTTTAGTTGGCACTTCTTCTCTATAAATCAATTTCATAAAAGTAGATTTACCCGCGCCGGATGGACCGACAACATACACAAATTCATTGCGGTCAATTTTTACTGAAACTCCTTGCAGTGCGTGAGTTCCGTTAGGGTACGTCTTCCATACATCTTGCATTTCAATCATTTTCTCACTTCCCAATTATGACATTTTCCACTTGTGTGAATCGACAGGGTATAGCTTAAGTTTCCATAAACTTCAATATTTCCGCAATGTATCTATTGTAACAAATCTGTAACCGATTGAGTACCCCGTAACTGCCCCACTATTCGAAAGTTTTGTAATGTCTGTACATATATATATATAAAGAACCTACTGTGCCGCTCGCAGAAGCCATCCAGGAAGGAGATTATTCATGAAAAAAATCCATCTTACCCTCATAATAGTCATTGCACTCATTCTTATCGGCTCATTAATCTATGGGGGCCTTCAACTATATGGCCATAAAAACACGCTTCCAAAAGGTACAACCCTTGCCGGATGGGAGGTGGGCGGGCTGAATATCTCAGAGGTACGTTCCGAACTGGAGAAAAAGCTACAGGCCCTTGAATCTATCCCCCTTGTGTTGCAGGTCGAAGGGAATTCTGAGCTTACGCTCAAGCTTAAACAAGCTGGAATGACCTATGAAGCCGCTGCTTTTGAGCAAGGTCTACAGGATCTTACGGAAGGGAGGCTATGGGATCGTGTAAAAGCCCGCTACAGCTTCCCCCAGAATTGGAGTCTTGAAGCCCATCTGGATATTGCTCAATTGCAGACCACCCTAAGTCCCGCTTGGGAGAGAGAATCCTTCGGTGATCCAGTAGATGCTACGCGGCGAATTACCGGGGATGATCGTGTAGTGTATACGTCCGAAAAGACTTCCCTTGAGGTAGACTGGACAGGAATGGTGACCTCACTATGGGCTGCTGCCCCCACACGGTTTAATCGTCTGATCACGCTGCAAGAAAAGGGGATTACTCTGGAAGTTCCTTTAACCATATTACAGCCAGACATCACCCTAAACGCTTTAAAGGAGCAAGGCATTGAGCGAAAAATCATGCAATTCAGTACTTCTCTCGGAGCAAGTGGACCTGGACGAATCTACAACGTTGAATCAGCAGCCAAAGCTGTGAACGGAACCGTGCTCCCACCTGGAGCCGTTTTTGACTATGGCAAAGCTATTGAAAAAGCAAAAATAGATTACGGCTTCCGCGAAGCGCCAGTCATTGTGAACGGTAAGCTACAAGCCGGCGTCGGCGGTGGAATCTGCCAAGTTTCCAGTACACTATACAATGCCGCTTTGCGCACCGGACTAGAGATTGTGGAGCGCCGCAATCACTCCTTGCCGGTCAACTATCTACCCAAAGGCCAGGATGCTACCTTCGCTGAAGGCTATATCAACTTCCGTTTTCGCAATACGACTGGCAAATATCTAGTTATTAAAGCGGCTGTGCAAGGCCGATCACTAACGATCAAGCTCTTCGGTACTTTTCCGAAAAATGTTACATATAAGGTCCATTCACAAATCGTAGAGGTGCTGCCTCCAGTCGACAAGTACGTAAACGACCCTTCCCTCCCCCGTGGAGGCTCACGCGTTATACAAAATGGGAAGACCGGATATGTTGTTGAGACTTACAGCACCCGGTTTGTTGACGGTAAATCCACTGAGGTAAGGAAATTATCCCGTGACGTGTATTACGCACAAAAACGATTAATCGCCATAAATCGCGGGAGCGCAAGCAAATCTGTTATTCCAGAAGCACCTAGAAAGCAGTTGGTAGAGGATGGCGTTCGAAGTGAATAGATTACCTACAAAAAAAACGGTCAGACCTCGTGAGGTTCTGACCGTTTTTGCTTGTGCATCTATTTTACCTGCTGATAACCTTTCTCGCCTTTAAAATTTACGATTCGGGGGTACATTAGAAATAGACCTATAATCAGAAAGGATGAACACCATGTCAACAGCTCTTGTAAATGATCTCTCTAATATTGTCCGCAGTGCACCTGCTATTTTTGCCTCACGTACTTGCAGAGAAGCCCTTCGCGTAATGTTCCAGCATCCAGAATCTAAATGCATCGTCGTCTGTAATGCCACGAATGAGCCGCTTGGATTGTTAATGAGCGAACGTTTCTTTTTAAAAGCCACAGGAAGATCAGGAGTAGATTTGTTCTACAAAGAACCTGCCATGAAGCTTATGAACAAGACACCACTGGTCCATGACATCTCCACTCCACTTGAGACCGTATTAGCTGCTGCAATGAATCGCCCAGAACCTATGAAGAATGACTGTGTCATTATTACCCGTAAAGGCAAATTCGCAGGTGTTGTTTATATCTCTGACCTGAAGCGCTGTTAGTTGTAGCCCTTCCCCTTTCATTTCTCTCCTGCCTACCCCTTTCCTCAAAAAAGAATATCCGGCGACGTGTCGATTCTCCAGTATCCCTCCACTTTCTTCAGCTTCACATACACCGACTCACTACTTTGCTGCGCATCTGGATAAGGAACAGTCAGTTCAAATTCAGCGGTTGTCGCAGTTTTGGAGAGCATGCGGGCGGTGGCTTTTTCATACATTAATAAATTGCCTACATCTGCATTAACCTGCGACATTCTTCCGTTATACTCCAAAAATTGAGTCTGCACATAATATGCCGCTGCATTGTGAGTGTAGGCTTTTTTTATGTAATTCATCAGCTTCGTCTTTGTGCCAATGTCACTGGAAAGATAACGGTACTCCTGCGCTTTATACGTGAAGGTTTCTATCGGGAAGATGTTTCCGCCTCGATTACTATAGAAATAAAGAGCTCTTGCATGGACTACCAGCGGAATAATGCTTCTCACCGTCAAATTATTGATGGTAGCAGGGCCCTCTTTCCCAGGCGCAGACACAGCCACCTTCTTGATTGCCGTACTTCCTGCTGACGGCGAAGCCGCCATAGCTCCCCCACTTGCTGAGATAAGGCCTATGGAAAGGGCCAACGAACCAATCATCCACTTTTTGTTCATTCGGAATTCCTCCTTTGTCATTTGAAAAACACAGGCGATAGCCACTGTTCCAGCTTATGCACCCCGCAAGCTAAAATACCCAATAAACAGAGGAATGAAAACGCATTTTTATTTTATAGTAACGAAAAAAATCCACCCTCCTGATTTACAGGAAAAGTGGAGTCGTATTATTTTGTGATAGCAATGATTAGAGATCTAATTCGGTGATGGAGTAACAGCCTCATAATAAGCTGTGAAAGCTACATTAGCTGTCAAGATACTTTCAGGACTATCCTTAGATCGCTCTTCATAGGATTGTTGGAAATTAAACGAGTCTACATTCACGATACGCGCCAGCATTTGCAGCTCATCCATCCACTGCCGTATGCCTGTATAGGTGCCCTCTACTACAGCAGTCATTTTGATTTGTTTGACCGTCGGGAACAGCACTTCAGCCGAACCAGTCATTTGCTGAATCGGATTTGCCTCATCCAAAATAAAGCTGACATCCTTTAAGCGTGCCTGTGAGGACATCCCAACCTCTCGTAAATCATCAATCAATCCTTCGCTGTCATCGCCTTTCGGTAGTGCTGCCAGAAGTTCCTGTTGTTCGGAATCTAAAGAAGTAGCGCTACTTTTTAGTTCATTAATTTTAGTTTGAAGAATCTCTGCTTCTTTCTCCAGCTGGCTGATCTCTGCGTTCTGTGCAGATATTTCCTTATTTGTCGGTTGAACACCCAGCATATAAAAGGCAAACAGCATCAAGAACAGAATCAATACACCCAGTACGATTGGAGAGCGATACTTATTGAACTGTTCCATCGCTGTTCACCTCCTCTTGGCTTGCATCCGTTCCATTTGTCTGTTGATTATTTGCTAATAAGTTTACTTTATAGATGGCTGTGTACATATTTAAGGAAGTGGCTGCATTCGTTGGCCCCGCACTCTGATCCACAGTTCCTTCGGTCAGCTTCGAAATAGAAGCATCCACTGTAAAGGACATCTGACGCAGTTGTCTTAAATAGTTAGAGGCATCTACCATAGTAGGTACATTAACAGTCAGGTCAATCGATGTCCGGTAGGTGTAGTTAATGTCACGGAGCAGAGAACCCGGTGGTAACCCTTCGGCTAACTCGTTTAGCACAGCAACTGCATTAAGCTTGTACTTCTGAATCTCTGCGATTGCCGTCTTCCGATCTAACTGCCCAGGTCCGCTGTTCTTAAGTTTACCAAGCTCTACCTGTAGCATTAAACTGCGATCCTGCAAGCCTTGCAGCTCCTCTTTACCATTAGAGATTTGACCCTTATTAGCCGAAAAATAAATTCCTGTGCCAATCGTACCCACCAGCCAGATCGCCACAAGACCCATGGTCACATAGGGGAATAATAACGTCTCCCGGTCTTCTCTCGGCAGTAGGTCAATCGTGTCCACGCTGATGATGCTTTTTAGAGCTGTCCCGGCTGCTACTCGATAATCATTTAGCTCGAGATCAGATACAGCATCGTTACCCATCTGGTCTAGGCTTATCGGTGTAATGTCGAGTTCTGCCAGCGACTGCTGAAGCTCTAGATCTAGCTGTTTACGAATGGATGGGACACCTGTTATGACTAAGTTTTTGATACGAGTCGAGCCATCGTGCAAGCTGTATTGGTAGAAGCTGAGCATCCGCGAGATTTCCGCAGTGATCTCCACCATTTGTTCCGGTGATAATTGCTCTTCCACAGCAACTGCTGTTTCTGCCAAAACTTCACTGTCTGCCATAAATTCCAAAGCCGCAACATTTCTGCCTTTATGCAGATCAAGCAAGTTAATCGTACGAATGAATACCGGATTCCCGTTTCTAAACATATAAACGTCCATGACGGATGGCTCTAGATTAATCAACATCGTTTCCGCAAAGCTTTCCCCATGTCCAGTTACTATACTTCGCGCCAAGGCGGTTGCCGAAATTTCAACACTGCTAATTCGAAGACCCGCACGCTCCAGAATTTCTACATAATCCTGTATCGATTTCCGCGGAGCGGCAAATACGAGCAAATGGCTGTGCTCCTCATCTACCTCGAGCGTCACATAATCATAAACAG
Organism: Paenibacillus sp. Marseille-Q9583; assembly: GCF_976954365.1. Taxonomy (NCBI): domain Bacteria; kingdom Bacillati; phylum Bacillota; class Bacilli; order Caryophanales; family Paenibacillaceae; genus Paenibacillus; species Paenibacillus sp. Marseille-Q9583. The sequence goes on along the minus strand of NZ_CDRJTB010000028.1, from coordinate 21,619 downwards.
GATTTTCAAATGGCAAATGCAGCCCCGTCTCCACTTCGAGCTTTACGAGCTGCTCTACCTGTTTGTCGTTGGTACTTGGAATGCTCATTTTGCGGATGATGATCTGCGAAGGTGGAATCGACAAAGAAACCTTGCTGCCCCTTAGCCCTTCCTTCTTCACCCATTGCCTAACACGATCATAAAGCGCCTCGCTATCTGCCACCTGATTCTCAATGATCATGCCTGGAAGGAGCGGGAGATACCGTTTTTTGCGGACTTCCCATGACTGTTTATTCTTAAAACTAATATAACGAATTCCGGTAGCTTCAATTGAAAGCCCGGCCACTTTAGAGCCTAATCCAAGCATATGTCGATGTCCTCCTATCCGATGAGCGAGAGATACGCGCCAATGATGTGTGAGCCATACCCGTAACTAATTAATGCACCTATTGCTAACCAAGGACCAAAAGGAACCGGTTGTTTGCGTTTGATGATTCCGAGCAGCATCAGCAGTCCTCCGACTATACTTCCAAGCAGACAAGCCATTAGAAAAGCCAAAATCACATTCGGAAATCCAATCACCAAGCCCAGCAGAGCAAATAACTTCACATCTCCAGCTCCCATCCCACCTAACAGAACAAAGGGGATAAGAACCCCTCCCCCAAGCACAGCTCCCAGCAAGTGATGCCATAACGGCCCCTCTGGAAAGAGAAATACAAGAATGAGCAGTATTGGCAAAAAGAATAGCAATACCTTGTTCGGAATCAGCATGTACTTTAAATCCGCAACCGTCACAATAACCGCTAAACTCACAAACACAAACCCGAGGATTCCCTTCCCCGTCAGGCCAAATTGTAAGTACACCCATAGAAAAAGCAAACCCGTTGCCGCTTCTCCTAGCGGGTATAAAGGCGACACCATTGTGCCGCAATAACGACACTTGCCTCCTGATAGCAGATAGCTTATCACCGGAAACAAATCCCGCGCCTTTAGCCGCGTGTTGCAGTTCGGGCAATGTGACGGTGGATTAAGCAATGATTCCTTAGCTGGCACCCGCAGTGCCACTACGTTATAAAAGGAGCCTAGAATCAGGCCTAGTATTGTGATGTAACTTGCGATGAGTATTGTCATGGATGTCCTCTGTTGGCTCTCTGGATTTTAAAAAAGGAATCGGGAAGTCCGATTCCTTAGGTGCATTCTTGCTTAATTATTGAAGCAATTCTATTATCTAAAAAAACTATATTTCGGGAATAGTTAATCTTCGATAATTTTCGGCAATAAATTCTTTATTCAGTAAATTCAGATCTACTTCTCAGCTTTTAACACACTTTCAGCGCTAAACTTGGTCGTATTTAAAGTAACAGCATCATTAGTAGCAGTGGTGTCCTTTAGTTGACCACTTGAATCAAAGTTAACAGACCCAGTAGTAATCACTTCTTTTGTACTTGGAAGATAAATTTTATCTAAATAACCATCATTAATAATATCTGCAACACCAACTGCTCCTGCAGTATAATCGCCACCTTTTTCACCTATTACGTATAATCTCGCTGCATCATAGACTTGACGGGCTGTAGCAAGGTCAGAATCCTCCTTTGCATTGGTAATTATCTTACCAATCATCGGTATCGCAATAACTGCAATAATCCCCAAAATAACGATAACCGCCAGTAACTCAATCAGCGTGAACCCCTTTTGATTTTCCTCTTTGCTCAATCTTCTCTTAATGGCTTGTGCTAACATTTTATTTCCCCCTCTAAGTGGTGTGTGATGGTACAGCCTATATCTTTTATTTCCGTGAATCCCGCTACAATGCTCGTCCTTCCTTGTCTAGCGCTAGCAAAAGATCTGCGACCCTGCCCCGATCCCTTGGGCGTCACCCCTCTCAATATTTACAAGGAACCGCAAGGTTCACATATTGCCATACAAACTAAACATCGGCAGCATAATAGCGGCCACAATCACACCTACAACACCTGCTAGAAAAGCAATCAGCAATGGTTCAAGCAGTGACTTCAGACGATCAACGGTATTTTCTACGTCCATCTCATAGAAATCAGCTACCTTAGACAACATCGTGTCGAGCGCCCCCGTCTCTTCACCAATCGCAATCATCTGTGTTACTAGCGGCGGGAAGACCCATGCTTTTTTCAACGGTTCAGATAGTGGATTTCCTTGTCTCAGCGAATCACCTGCACTTCGGATAAATCCCCCAATGACCTTATTTCCTGCTACCTCTTCTACAATCACCAAGGATTGCAGAATCGGAACTGAGCTGGCATATAGAGATGAAAAAGTACGCGTAAACTGAGCAATCGAGCCTTTTTGATTTAGCTTGCCAAACACCGGAATCTTCAGCTTGGCATAATCGAGTGCGTAGGCCCCCTTTTCTGTTCGTTTTGTAATCTGAAAAGCTATCACTAGGAGAAGAACTCCGAGTATCCAGAAATACCATTGACCTTGAATGCTTTTACTAAGTGCCAATACCATCTTTGTAATCGCCGGAAGCTCTGCATTCATCGATTCGAACATCGTTACAAATTGCGGAACTATCGCCCAGAGAAGATATACAACCGCTCCAATAGCCATAACCCCGACGGTAATCGGGTAAGTGAGCGCAGATTTGATTTTCTCCGTTGTGGAATGCTGCTTCTCAAAAAACATCGCCAGTCTGTCGAGCGTCCCCTCAATATCACCGGATTCCTCTCCTGCACGGATCATGCTGACGAATAGCTGCGGGAAGATTTTTTTATGATCCTGAACAGCTTGTGAGAACGAGATCCCTCGCATCAGGCTTGAATTCACTTCCACAAGTGCTTTACGGAGCGGTTTGCTCTCAGTCTGCTCGGCCAAAATACGTGTTGCATCCACAATCGACACCCCAGCACGCATTAGCGTGGCAAACTGCCTGCAATAAATGATGAAATGAAGTGGCTTAACTGGATTACCGATATAAATATCCATCGATAGAATCGTTGTTTTGCGTTCGATCAGCGAGAATACCGTAAGGCCCCGCTTGCGTAACTCCTCCATTGCCGTAGGCTTATCTGTTGCGGTCAGCTTTCCTTTAATGGATTTGCCTGCGGTTGTCTTTACTTGATATTCAAAAAGAGGCATCAGCTACTCACCTCCGCCATAAACGACTTAGCTGCTACTGGTTCAATGAACCCCTGGGATAAATAGTCGCGGATACTCATATCCAACGTATGCATACCTTGCGAGCGTCCGGTTTGCATCACATTTTTAATCTGATGTGTCTTTTCGGTACGAATGAGGTTAGCTACTGCAGGTGTATTCACTAAGATCTCTGTTGCACATATCCGCCCGCGTCCCCCTGCCCTTGGAAACAACCGCTGACTGATAACTGCTAGTAATACTGAGGCTAGCTGTGAACGAATTTGTCCCTGCTGATGACCCGGAAAAGCATCAATAATTCGATCAATTGTCTGTGGTGCATCTGTTGTATGTAAGGTTGCCATCACAAGATGACCTGTCTCCGCGGCAGTAACTGCTGCTGTAATGGTCTCCAGATCCCGCATCTCTCCAACGAGAATAACGTCCGGATCCTGACGTAACGCGGCACGTAGTCCGCTCGCAAAGCTAGCTGTGTCGTTGCCCACTTCACGTTGATCCACTAGACAGGTTCCATGACTATGCAGAAATTCTATAGGATCTTCAAGTGTCACAATATGCTTGCTTTCGGACTTGTTAATGTAATTCAGCATAGCTGCTAACGTAGAGGATTTACCGCTGCCCGTAGGCCCTGTAACTAGAATCAAACCTTGTGGTTTGAGTGACAAAGTGGACAAAATTGGAGGCATCGACAGCTGTTCTAGACTCGGAATCTCTGCTGGAATTGCCCGGGCAGCGATACTAATCTCACCCCGTTGACGATAAACATTCACCCGAAATCTTACGCCGCCATCCAGCGGATAAGAGAAATCCACCTCACCTGCATTCTGAAACACTTCGTTACGTTCACTGCCAAGCAGCGCTTCTGCCATTTCTGCAGCTTCATCAGCTGTTACTGGTGTTCCCTCAAGTGGGTGAAGCGTTCCATCCATACGTATCACCGGAGGCGAGCCTACAGAGATATGTAAGTCGGAAGCTTTGGAGGAGTAAGCCGTCTGCAAAAGCTGTCTAATATCCCGCGTATACGTTGGCATCCGCTGCTCCCCCTAGATTAAAATGCAATACACCTTATATATCCTAATGTGAGACCGTCTCGCGCATGACCTCTTGTAACGTCGTGATTCCCTGACTAACTTTGAGTAGTCCGTCATCCATCAGTTGTACAAGTCCACGCGCTTTACCTGCGACACGCAGTTCTTCTACCGAAGCAGTGTTCGTAATAAGCTGCCGCAAATGATCGTCAATGCTGAGTACCTCATGAATCGCTATTCGGCCTCGATAACCAGAACTGCTACAGCTACCGCAGCCTCGGCCGCGATGTAATTCATCTGCTGGCAACCCCAAGCTACGTAGCATAATCGCTTCCTGCTCAGACGGTTTGTAGGTTTCTTTGCAATCAGTACAGATTTTACGAACGAGCCGCTGAGCTACCACACCAATTAGTGAGGAGGCAATTAAATAAGGCTCTACTCCCATATCTCGCAATCGAGAGACGGAGCTAATCGCATCGTTTGTATGTAAAGTAGACAACACTAGATGACCTGTTAATGAGGCGCGAACCGCAATTTCAGCAGTTTCCGCATCTCGTATCTCACCGACCATTACAATATTCGGATCTTGTCGGAGAATCGAACGTAATCCCGCCGCAAAGGTTAACCCGATAGCCGAGTTTACGTGCACCTGGTTTACACCCTCAAGCTGGTATTCCACTGGATCTTCAACTGTGATAATATTTGCACTTTCTACATTGAGTTGATTCAGCGCTGAATATAAAGTCGTTGTTTTTCCACTACCTGTAGGTCCAGTGATTAGCAAAATTCCATAAGGACGAGCAATCATTTCCTTAAAAACTTCCGCATTCCCCTCACTGAATCCCAAAGCATCTACAGATTTGACACCTGTGCTTAAATCTAGCAACCGCAGTACAATCTTCTCTCCGTGCATCGTAGGTAATGAGGACACACGAATATCTACCATTTTGTAATCAAACTGCATTTTGATTCGGCCGTCTTGTGGCAAACGCCGTTCTGCGATATTCAGTCGGGCCATTATTTTCAGACGAGCGGTGATAAAGCCCTGCATTTGCTTAGGAATAATCCGTTCTGTCCGTAAAGTTCCATCAATGCGGTAGCGGATCGTTAGATTATTCTCACCTGGATCCATATGTATATCAGACGCCCGCAGAGCAACAGCCTGCTGAATCATCTGGTTGACCAAACGAACAATTGGAGAGTCCTCGTCAGTAATCTCCGTTTCTTCTATTTCTTCTTGTGTCGGGAGCTCTACTAGCATCTGATTCATAGAATCACGCATCCCATAATGACGTGCAATCGCCCGCTGCAGCTCATCCCTAGTCGAAATGGCAGGTTCGATCCGGAACCCTGTACTCATTCGTAAATCTTCTATCGCAAAATAATCCAGCGGATCGGCCATCGCAACCATCAGCTTACCGCCTTCTTTTAAGAAGGGAAGCACCTGATAACGCTTAGCCATACTTTCGGGAATAATCTGCGTGATCGCAGGATCAATCTGGTATTTAAATAAACTGACATGTGGAATGCCGAGCTGGAATTCAAGCACTTCAATCAGCTGCTGCTCCGTAATATAGCCTTGAGAGATTAGCAGATCGCCAAGCTTACGCTTGCTTTTACGCTGTTCCGCAAGTGCTTCAAGCAGCTGTTCCTGCGAAATAATATTATTTTCTACCAGCAAATCTCCAAGTCTCTTTTTGGCGATGGCCATGTCCGTTCAGCTCCGTATGCCGTTATTGGTTATACTTTTACACCGACCTCAATAATGGATAATACTAGGAATAACCAAAGATAAATTACCAGTTCTATTTCTGCAAAATATGAAAATTATTTTTTCCATAATTACGGATTCATCAATTTTGTCAAACTAGCGTATTTTTCAATAGAATTGGGACTTTAGTAATAAATTTATAGGTATATTTCAATAGATTTATGTTGTCTATCAATGCTAAATGTCCTAGAATGTATATAACATAGATTGGATAATTTTACAACAAATTCAGCTGAGAAAGCTGTCGGAATCTAGCATATACAACATACAATTCGACCATATCTACCAATAGTTAACAATCAGGGAGAGATGACCATGAAATTTGCCAGTAACAAACGGATCTATCTTTTTACAGTAACGATCTTGCTTCTCCTTCTGCTTGTTCTGCCACTCAAAAACCACTTCACGAATGTAGAAGCTAGTTCAAATGATTACCAAATTCGGATGCTGGAGGTTACGGATAGTGGAAGCAGCGAGTTAACATCTCTAAAAGCAGGATTATCTAACTTCACAGTGGATACCATGAGTATGAAGCGCTTTGTGGCGCTGCGGGATGATTTGGATGGAAGATATGATGCGATTTATATTGGGAAGGGGACCTATAGCCCAACACAAGTGAGTAATCAGCAACCCGCCTCAGAAGAAAATCGAGCAAGGGCACTGGATACCAAGAGCGTCAAGAATGATATCACTCAGCTTAAAGCGGATGAAATTACGAAGGAGTTTATCAATAAAGGTCTTTATGTAATTTTTCATAGCCAGCCCTTTATAGACAAGAGCAATAGACCACAGCCAGAACAAGGCATTCTGTACCAAGCTTTTAACAGTTACCGTACTTCCTCCTCTAACCAAAAGGTTAAATTCGTTGATGATACTGGACTTTCGAATATTTTCGCCGACTTAAAAAAACAAAATTCTACTTACATAAACGACTTCAAAAAACGCCCCCGTCTGCAAATTACAAACAGAATTCCTAACTACGATTCTAATACAGCTAATAGCCATATCTATGTTCCTGGAGAAAAGCTTTCTTTTAACTTTAATCTCACAGCCACTCCACAACAAAGCGCTCCGCTGTCCGTCAAGCTGTATATTGGCCTCGATAAATCTATCAAAATGGGAGACAAACAGCTCGTTGCTGAAACTGAGATTAGTGCCTCCAGTGGGAGTATAGAATATACTTTGCCAAAAACGTACTCTGGATTACTGTACTGGAAGCTAGAGGTCAATGATTATCACAATACGCAACTAAAAGACTTCGACAGCGGCGTCATTCGTTACCGTGGCGAGAAGACCATCGTAAATATTCTTCAAGTCATGCCTGATACTTTAACGGAAAGCAATCTCACATATGCTAACAATATGGATCAGTCATTTTTGGATAAGCCTGATTACAAGCTCGATATTAAGTACAAAACAATGAAGGAATTCAACGAATATGTAAATGCTCAATATAATTCATCAAACAAACAAAGCTACGGACTTAACGGTACCTACGACATGCTCATCTTTGGTTTTGTTGACGAATACTACAAGAAATCTAATTTAAACACTAATGCGATCAACGCCATAAAACAATTTACTGATACCTTCAAACAGAGCGTTCTGTTCACACATGATACTGTAATCAATCTAGATTCTGGGAAAAAGGATTGGGTCAATAATTTCAAAAGCATCACAGACCAAATGGATCCTGAAACCAACTTAGGTCATAATGCTATCAACCTATCTACCAAGGTAAAACCAGTGAATGACGGACTTCTGATGCAATACCCTTTTTATCTGAGTAAGAGAGATGAAAATAACAAGCAAATCGATATCATTCAACCACAAATTGCACCCACACATAACCAGTACTTTACTCTTAATCTAGAAGACTCTGAGGTAGTCTCCTGGTATAACATTGAGAGCATGCCTGAAGGCACCAAAATTAAGCCGAATGGAGAATACAATCAATACCAACGTGATATCGAAGATAGCTGGAATCAATATTACACATACTCCAAGGGTAATATAACGTACTCAGGTACCGGTCACTTTTTTGGAGTTTCGGATATCCCGAGCAATCTAAAGAAATTCCCTGAATGGGAGCAAAAGCTATTCGTTAATACTATGTATCGAGCTTTTATCGGTGCCAATCATGCTCCTGAGATTACTGTGCATACGCCAACTAATGAATCAATCATTCCTTCTTATCAAAATACAATACTTGTAGACTATTCCGTTACTGACTTGGACTTTAATGATCGTGACCTGACAACCGAAGTCCGATTCAAATCGGGAGGCAATTACATCTCCAATATTGAAATAAGCAGAACAAACATCAAATCTGGACAAAAAATGTATAGAGAGGTTAACAACCCGCTTCCAGAAGGGGGCATACTCGACATCGAAATTAAAGCTTGGGACCCAAGTGGTACGCTCTCAAGCAAAACAATCAGAGTAAATGTCCAAAAAGTGGAACCTAACTTGAGCGTAACACGATCTCTTCCCAAAAATGATGCAACAGGGGACCATGCAACTGGGATCGTGAAAAAAGGAGAACCGCTCAAGATAAGCTACTCTATTACTCCAAAGAGAATACCTTTTGATAAAATAAGCACGGCCAACCAAAGCTCCACCACACAGGTTATATCAGATATTGTATTTGCCGAGACGCTTCCACCTAACCTAGAGATCGTTAAAGAAGAACTCCCTGCCGGCATGGTTGTCACAGGGAATGTTACGAGCGGGTATACACTGACACATAATCTAAATAATATTACTTATTCATTAAAAACAGAGAACGGAGCTAAGGTCTATAAACCAGAGCCTGAGCAACCTATAACGTTCCAAATCACAGTTAAACCGATCAGGACCCAAACCTACATCTTAAATAATTCCAAACTTAGTTATGTCGATATCCACGCGATATCACCACTAGCAATTACAAACCAATATAACTCCTTTGCCCTTCAGGGCACTTCACTTAACGGAGGAAGTATCATGGGACCAATTGCTTCAGGGGGGACAATCAACTTTAACAACGCTGGTATTGATGTAAATAGCCAATATAAAAACGCAGTACCCTATGGTGTAGTCACCGGCGGAGATATTCATCTCCCAGAAGGTACGGTGTATGGAAACGTACTAGTTAAGGGCGCAGTCAGAGATCAAAGAAATGGCTCTATTCAAAATGGTACCATCTCTTATGGAGAACTTCTGGATTTCAGTAAGCAGGAGAGTTATCTCCATGCACTCTCTGATGCCATCGCTAAACTAGTTCCTAATACTTCATCAAATGCAGATGAAAATTCAGGAACATTCACTGTGTCAGGGAACTCACCAATCAATATTGTTAAAATCACTGCATCAAAGTTAAGTAAGCTTACGAGTTCAAACCTCACTGTTCCGCCAGGATCAACTATAATTGTTAATGTTATAGATGACGGTACAGAAAAGCCATTCCTTCGTTTCCCTCTTGGAAGTGACGGAACTCGTGTAATATTTAATTTCCAAGGCTCTAAACCTATACGGATTTCACAAGCCAATGTATACGGAACCATTCTAGCACCAAGATCTGCTATAAACTTTGATGGAGGACAAGTATATGGGACAATCATAAGCGCATCAATGACTATGAGAAGTGCGACTTTATTCCATTTTCCGTTTGCGGGCAATTTACCAGCGGAAATCTATCCATTAGCTGTTCCAGTCCCAACAGTCCCATCACCACCTACTGTTGCGCGTACTACGCTTTCATTTGAGAACTTAACCTTTACAGCTGACTATTGGATTACGTCTCTGGAATTGCATGACAAAACAATTTATTTAGATGAGAGCCACCGTCTAATCCCAATCGTTACGCCTTCTGATTTAAGTAATTCTGCATTCTCTTGGACAACAGATAACACATCTACTGTGTCTGTAGATCCTAGCAGCGGTGATATTGTGGGCTTAGCCGTTGGAACTGCTAAAATTACTGTGAGGGCTGAGGGCAACAGCAGTGCTTCAGCTACAGCAACTATAACTGTAAAAGACAAACGAAGTGATCACTCGTTAGCAATTATTGGGGTCGATAAAGGAACCGTTAATCAGTCAATACCATATTATGCTGATTATAAGACATCAGACAATGCTCAAACTTCTTTTATCTGGACCGTCACTAATCTTAAAACAGGTACCGTTATCACTAACACATTGTCACCGAATCCGGACAATTCCAATGATGATAGATATCAGAACTTCAGCGTAGATCAGTCAGGTAAATATCTTGTGAGCGTTACAGTTCACTCTACTAATCGAGATTCAATCACTGCAACAAAAGAGATATTAATTACTAACCCACTTATCAGTTTGTCAATTGATGGCCCTAACACGGTAATAGTAGGAGAAGAAATTGTTTTAGAGGCAGGCATGAAACCAGCTAATGCGGATCTATCAAAACTGACCTGGAATTTCATTAACGGTACCGATGGTTTTGCTACTCTTACACCTTCTGAGGATGGCTTCAAAGCTAGGATAAAGGCTGGTAATACCCCAGCAAATGTGCAGATTGAGGTCTCAACCGAGGTCTTATCCGATGGAGTTATTAAAACGATTAGAGAAACACATACCATTAACATTGTTGAGCTGACGGGATTAAGATTTAGGGATGAGTCCATTTCCATTGAGGTAGGTCATACATCCCCGTTAATCGATATTTTATGGGCAATCCCTACCTCCATCTCGATCGAACAGATCAAGGATAAATTGAAATGGGAGAGCAATAATTCTGCAATCGCCAGTGTCAATAGCGGAGGAACTGTTTTAGGTGTCAAAAAAGGATCAACCACCATTACAGTGACCTATGATTCTGGAATTCCCGGTAAAGCCGCAGTAACCGCTACAATTATAGTCAAAGTAACGAACTCTACTAATAGCGGTGATCGATACTAAAATAGGGGACCCTTAAGCGAGTGCTTAAGGGTTCCCTATTTTCTTATCAGCACAGCTTAATGATTTACAAGCTCCAAAGGTCCAACCGTTACATTGACCTGCTGTACACGCGGTAGACTGGACTGCTGATGCATAAAAACATCCTTGTTATATTGGATTTGAAAGCGATTACCCAATTGATGTCGTTCTAAACCTTGATCCTCGAAGCCCTCCTCAGGGGTTAAAGGTTCCTTGACTTCTCCCAGCGCAGCATTTACTGTTAGGTCCTTTTTAGCGAAGAAGCCTCCATTCAACCAAAAGATTGAACCAACCCCATAAAGATCAGCATTACTATCCGTGTAAAAAAAAGCTTTCATATAAAACTCATCCTGTTTAGATGCCTCAGGCGGATTACTAAAAGCGTTTATTCGGTTAATGAGTACATCCCCTTGAGAAACTAGAACCAATTCCTTGGCACCAAGACCTTGAATTACAGCATCCTCTACTGTAGTTGTCCCTAACACAAATATAGTGGAATTGAATTTTACTTGACCTCTAATCGTAACATTACCTGTAACCAGAATATTAGCTTGAATATTCAGAAAGTTAGAACGCTCTGAGCTATAGTTATTTATCTCCAGATTGCCATTCACAATGAGCCATTTCGGTTTGCCAGCTGAAATACCCATTTTGGCTTCATCACTAAACGTCAATTGCTTGTAGTTGATTCCATCAATGAGCAAATCACTATTATAGATTGCAGACTCCGTCCGATTAAGCAATAGTTTATTCTGATGCTCCCTTACCTTTCTCTCGTAATCAGCTATTGCAAGATTGTAAGCATCAGTTTGTTCTTTTGTTGGATTGCTTTCTAGTGTAGGTTTAATAAACGGTGGATTAGCATCCGGTAATCTTTCCAATGCTATTGTTCTTAAGAAGTTACCCAGTCTGCCGTTTTCAATATCCTTCTTAATTTCAGCCTTCGCTCCTACCAACCCCGTTGCTTCCACTACTTTATCTGAGAATGATTCCTGCACATTAATCTGAATGAACTTTTTTTGCGGTTTAATAAGCACTTGGTCTTTAGTAATTCCCAGGATATTCGGAAGGATTGTTGAAGCATTAGTTTTATTAACTGCCGCATGTACTACTCCGTTGCCCGAATACTCTATGCTTTCTAGCGACTGTACATGCACTTCAGGCAGAGGTTCCGCAGATGCCGCATTAGTGGGATCTTTCTCTACTCTGGGGTACTGAGTCTTTTTATTAAACCATTCTAGTCCCTTATATTTATAACTAGCCGTATCACTAATCACTAGCTTTTTGCCCGCATAGATATTCCCATGAATCGCGGGTGCTCCGTTTAGCGTCAAAGTTCCCTCCGAGCCAAAGGCATACTTCAGAAAATCCGGATAAGTATCAATAACAAGCCGTTGTTTCAGTTGTCTTTTCACACCATTCACCGTGGCTTCGGCAGCTATATTAATATAATATTTTTGCCCATCCTTTTTCTCATAAGCAATATTCTTGATCATTCCGCCAGCTCCTGATAACCCTGTACTTACTCCATCAGCAACGCCAACGATTTTAGCGGAAACCTCGTTAATAATACTATTAATCTCATCCTCCATATGATCAGGATCAATATCCTTTCGTCCATCCAGCTTCGTTTGTATGTAAGCGACCGCTTCATCCAGCCCCTTCTGTGCAAGGTGTAGACTTTGCACATCGTTCTCTCTGGTCTCCGTACGTTGTGCCCCGCCCACCGTCGCCCCGAGCACAGCTAGTCCGAGTATCGTAAGTAGAAGAGCAACAAACATAACTAGTACTAGGGCTGATCCTTTTTCGTTATTCCTCATCCCCCTTACTCCTCCTAGAATCCGAATTTACTTTTCAACTCCAATGGGTAATCTCTTCCGTTGTAGCTCTGAACCAGCGATAAATCTATCGATATCAGACCACTATCACAAGGAATGCCGTTCTGACACTCTAAAGTAATTGCAGAGCCCTGTGCCAGCCTAGAAGCTATCTTTGTTCTTGTGTCCGCTTGAGGATCTATCACATCTGGTGGAGCTATCGTAAGAATGCCGTTTGCTATACGAATCTGCGATTTGGTGCCGTCCTGGCGTTCTAACGTAATGAAGCTATCAATAATCTGGGTCTTATCAGCATTTTGGATCATCGTTGGGGTAACCTTATCAGGCGCAAAGGTATACAGCTCTGTAATTATTGCGGACATTAACAAATCCCCTTCATCCCGCAAAGAGTTTTCAATCGATATTTTATGATAACTGCGTAAGCCTAACATCGTGATCCCTGAAATAATTCCTGCAGCAACTGTAAACAACGATAGGGCAACAATTAGCTCCACTAAAGTGAATCCACCCTCCCTGCGGAGAAGCTTAACGAATTTTCTCATCGGTAATATATCCCTCCACAACAGATTGGGTCTGAGGTCCACTAGAAGAATCCACTCTACTGACTTTGACCAGCACTGGCAACAAATAGGCTGCCATCTTCTGTTCATCTGAATCACTTGGGCTTGGACTTGAGCTTGGGTTATGCAATTCACGCTGATACTCAATATCGATCTGATATTTCACACCATTGATTGCAGGGTTTAAGACCTGATTTAAGATGGTAGTATCTTCAACAAGCTGCATGTAAGCATCGCATTTCACGGAATCATCCTTATCCTTTTGACATTTAGTTGCTTCTAGCGAATCGTTCTCTGTTAAGTAATCCCACATCTTCTTAAAATCCTGCTTCTCCACATAAAACAGCGCGTTCCGCGCCAGATTGACCATGATCGTCTTATTCTGGTTCGATTTAGAGTAACTCATGGCGTTTGTAAAGTAAGACGTAAGTACCAGTGAAACTATCGATAAGATCACAATAGCGGCCAGTACTTCGATCAAAGTAAATCCTTTTTCCTGCTTTAGGCCTGATTTCATCCTACTTTCTTCCTCCCGCCTACGAGAATGCTTTCATATTTGCACGTTTTTTCCTTAATTTTCTACTTCCATTATATTCTCTCATATCCAGCTACAGCAATCCTCAAAACCCTTATAATTCAGATATTTCTACAATATCTCTCACTTTTGCTCTGTGCTATCATTTGGAAAGAGAGGGGATGGATGAAATGGCTTTAATAGAGTGCAAATTTTATTCGGAAGTACTAGGATTGAATACCTCAATGACTGTAATTTTGCCGCAAAAAACAACCACACAAATCGGGATGAGCAACGTAACTAGAGGTGAACTTCACCCTACGCTGTATTTGCTGCACGGTTTGTCAGACGATGATTCGATCTGGCTTCGCCGGACTTCTATAGAACGATATGTAGCAGAGATGGGAATAGCTGTAGTTATGCCGAATGTACATCGCAGTTTCTACACGGATATGGCAGTTGGCGGCCGTTATTGGACCTTTATTAGTGAAGAGCTGCCGATGCTTGCGCGCTCGTTTTTTCCACTGTCAGATAAACGTGAAGAGAACTTTGTAGCTGGACTATCGATGGGTGGTTACGGGGCGTTCAAGCTGGGACTGCGTAAACCCGAGTCTTTTGCAGCAGCAGCGAGTTTGTCGGGAGCACTCGATATGGCACATCATTTTATGAACTGGGAAGATCCTACCGTCAAAACCAAAGAATACGAGATGATCTTCGGAACAGAAGATATCGCCGGTACGCCTGAAGACCTTCTATGGCTGCTTGAAGAAGTGAACCGGTCCACGGGACCGAAACCAGCGCTGTATCAATGCTGTGGCACAGAAGATTTCCTGTACACAGATAACTTGAAATTCCGCGATGCCTGCCGAGCAACCTCCCTTGATTTCACCTACGATGAAGGTCCTGGCAACCATGAATGGGGCTACTGGGATACCAAAATCCGTGATATATTGGCTTGGCTACCGTTGAGTAATAATTAGCTTTTTCTAATAGACAACAAAAAGGTGCAGCCATAAGCTACACCTTTAATATCTGTTCTAATGAGATTGCCCTCTTCGGAGGGTTCTTTTAAAATATAAGGATGCCGAAGGCATTTATGCTTGTTTGGTGATTTTTTTAAATAATCCAGTCTGTTCTGTGATCCCTTTTTCAGCAGCAAATCTTTCAATACTGGATGCACCAAAGAATCCGTCTATACCTTCTGTCCGTTCAATTACATACGCCGCATCCTCTGGCTCAGCAATCGGTCCACCGTGGCAAATCACCATAATATCTGGATTTACTGCTTTCCCTGCTTTAATAATCGCTTCAATTCTTTCTACACAATCATCCAATGTAAGAGCTGTTTTAGCTCCAATCGTACCTTTGGTAGTCAAGCCCATATGTGCCACCAAAATATCTGCGCCTGCTTCTGCCATAGCTTTAGCTTGTTCAGGATCAAATACGTAAGGAGTTGTGAGCATATCCAATTCATGCGCTGCTCTAATCATATCTACTTCTAAACCATACCCCATCCCTGTCTCTTCAAGGTTCTGTCTGAATACGCCATCGATCAAACCAACGGTTGGGAAGTTTTGCACGCCACTGAAACCTTGTTCCTTAAGTTGTTTCAAATAAACTTCCATCACTCTAAAAGGATCTGTTCCGCATACGCCTGCTAATACGGGAGTATTTTTCACAACAGGTAATACCTCAGAGCCCATTTCGACTACGATTTGGTTGGCATCACCATAAGATAACAACCCCGCGAGTGATCCACGACCTGCCATTCTGTATCTTCCTGAATTATAAACAATCAGCATATCCGCCCCGCCAGCTTCACTGCTTTTTGCAGTAATCCCTGTACCAGCCCCAACGCCTAAAAGAATTTTTCCATTTGCCACTTCTTCTCTAAACTTAGCCATGATTTCTGTTCTTGTATTTTTGTTCATGTGTAACGCCTCCATCATTATTAAAATGTTCTGTGTTAGTGTTATTTGCTCATGAGATCTATCAGCTTCTGCGCTGCTGCTTCTGCAAACTCTACATCATTAATGGCACAATCCATTTCGATAACCTCGACAACATTTCTATTCACACCATTTCTCAAGGTATCAAATAACATTTGATCTTCCTCTACGCCATAAAAAGCTTCCCCTACAACATCAATACCGGATATCCCTTTAAGAGGCAACATTAATACCGTTTTTTCTTTGGCCATATTTAATTTCTCGACAAGCTTCTTACCGATGGCTTCATTCTCTTCTACCGTGGTTCTCATCAAAGTAACTGTAGGGTTATGCTTATAGAACTTATGTCCAGCAAATTTCTCGGGTACCGTATCATAAGGGCCAAAGTTGCACATATCAAGCGCACCTACCGATACAACCTGTGGAATATGATGTTTTCCAGCAGCTTCTAACCGATGAGGTCCAGCATTTAGCACACCACCAATAATTTCGTCCGCCCATTCTGTTGTGGTCAGATCCAATACACCTTCAATAAAACCAGCCTCGATTAGCGCTTCCATGGACTGACCACCTACACCTGTAGCATGGAATACAAGCACTTCATATCCTCTAGCTTCAAGATAGTTACGGGCTGCCGTCACACAGGGAGTTGTTACCCCAAACATGGTTGTAGCTACTAATGGTTTTTTCTCTATCACTTGTTTATTTTCAAATTTAAGCATACCGGCGATGGCGAAGGCTGCATTGGTAAAAATCTTTGTTGAAATAGAGTTCAGTCCAGCAACATCTACAACCGATGGCATCATGACAATATCACTAGTGCCTACATATGGAGCAGTATTCCCTGAAGCTACAGTCGAAACCATCACTTTTGGTACACCAATAGGCAATGCCCGCATACCAGGGGTTACAAGTGAAGTCCCTCCAGTGCCCCCAAAGGAGATAATTCCATCAAATTTGCCTTGCTTATATAATTCAGGTACTAATTTTTCCATACCTTTGGCTAATAATTCTGTAGCTAATGCTCTATCTTTCTTGGCAACGAGCTCATCTATACTTACACCCGCGGCTGCTGCTACTTCTCGGTTGGAGATATCCGGTGTAAAGGTGGGCTCAAACACACCCGTATGAATCGTAAACGTACCTAGCTCCAAGCTTTCCAGCAAATTTTTAATGTAGAGATATTCTTCACCCTTGGTGTCAAAAGTTCCGGCAATGGCAATCGTCTTCATTTCTTCAACCTCCTCTTCAAATATCTACAAGGAGAAATATAAGGATAATGTATAATGTGAAACTTATACTTTCTTATATTTCAAAAAAGCATGATCAACTTATGAGTTAATCATACTTCTTTGGTTTATCAATGAAAACGCTTTTATGTCTTATGTTTTTGTGTTTATGTTAGATTTATATTGTTTTGGAGAGAACCCTTTATACTTCTTAAACATTTTGCTAAACTGCGCATAGTCTTGGTACCCAACTAATGGTGCTAGCTCAGATAACTGGATAGGGTCTCTATGTAATATTTCCGCTGCCTTATCCATCCGAAATTGTACGAGATACGTTTGAAAGCTGCAGCCTACTTTTTTGGTAAACAAGCTACTTAAGTAGCTTCGGGATACATGCGCCACCTTAGCTAAATCTGCAAACAAGATCTCATTCCTATAATTTTGAGCTACGTATTCTTTTACAAACTCAACATAATCATAGTGCTTTGTGATGCCGTCTAGCATTTTGACCATAAAATCATCTTCATCCAGCGTCCCCGATACTTTAAAGGCTTTGGTTATATTAGTAATGGACTTCTCCGAGGGAATTCTTTCAAAAGCAGAGCCCCCGATATACCCCATCAGGTTTTGATTATTACTGTACATATACTGCACATCAATTGGCGTTTTCACGGGACCACCATACACCAATTTAATTAAATCTGGCTTTAGCGCATTGCATGTATTAAAAATCTTGTCCGCCTTAGCCTTGGCAGCTTCCAGAGAGAATACCTTCTTGGCTCCTAATAATCCCCCTTCGGTTAAGCCTAAATGTGCACAAATAATATCTGCTCCTGCCTCGATCATCTGAGCGGCTTGAATTTCGTCAAATACAAAGGCAATGGTAAACAAATCTTTTTCATGGGCGATCCTTATGGCTTCCACTTCGAGTAGATAACCATTCCCTTCTTCTTCGAGCGCTTCTCCAAATTGACCATCTATTAATCCAACCGTGGGGTAGTTATTAATTCCGGAAAACCCCTTATGCTTTATTTCACTGATATAGCTCTCCATATCTTTTATCGGATCGGTTGCATTCAGTCCAAAAATAATAGGAATATCTCTTACCAAAGGGATGATTTCCCTAGACGCAAAGTCCATCACCATATCATTACTATTGCAAAATGGCAAAATCCCAGCGAGAGAGCTCCTCCCCATCTGCCGGAATTTACCCGAGTTTAACATCAGAAGGAAGTCTGCTCCACCCTGCTTCGCATACTTTGCCGTTATTCCCGCACCTGTGGCTACTCCAATAATATGATTCCCCAGTTCTAATTGCGATCTAAGCTCGTCTAGGATTTGCTCTCTACTCATACTTACGCACCCTCCTATCCCTAATCTAAGGATAACCGTAAAGAGCACAGTGAATCCAGTTGTGTTGTAATTAGAGTACCTTTAGATAAAAAAAATCTCGCCTGCGACCTATAAAAGTCTGAGGCGGGATTTGGTATTGATACGGTTTACAATATAGCGTCACCGTGTTGTACAACCCATTCATTAGCTTCGTGCAGTGCCTGCTCCGCGCGTTCGATTGCAGCTTTCACCTGAACGGTGGCTGTGCCACCATAAACGTTACGGGCGTTAACTACCGCTTCCGGTTGGAGAACAGCATAGATATTCTCGTCGAACAGCGGTGAGAATTGCTTGAACTCTTCCAGCGTCAGATCCAAGAGGAACTTGCTTTCGTTGATGCAATAGAGCACTGTTTTTCCGATTACTTCATGTGCTTGGCGGAAAGGAAGACCTTTGCCTACCAAGAAGTCCGCAATATCCGTAGCATTCGAGAAATCCGTATTCACGGCTTCACGCATACGCCCCTTGTTCACCTTCATGGTGGAGATCATCGGCGCGAACAATTGCAGTGCACCAGTCAGCGTAGTAACGGTATCGAACATGCCTTCTTTGTCTTCCTGCATATCCTTGTTGTACGCGAGTGGCAGTGATTTCAGTACGGTCAGCAAGCCAATCAGATTACCGTAAACGCGGCCTGTTTTGCCCCGTACCAGTTCTGGTACGTCCGGGTTCTTCTTCTGCGGCATAATACTGCTGCCTGTGCAGAAAGCATCATCCAGCTCCACAAAACTAAACTCTGTGCTACTCCACAGTACCAATTCCTCACTGAGTCTGGATAGATGTGTCATAACAAGCGCTGCATTCGCCAAGAACTCCACGATGAAATCGCGGTCACTGACAGCATCCAGACTGTTCTCGTAAACACTGTCAAAGCCCAATTGCTCGGCCACAAAATGGCGGTCGATTGGGAAGGTTGTTCCCGCAAGTGCACCTGCTCCGAGTGGCAGAACGTTGATCCGTTTGTAGCTGTCTGTCAGACGTTCCGCATCGCGGCGGAACATGGAGACGTAAGCCAACAAATGGTGAGCAAACAGGATCGGTTGTGCCCGTTGCAAATGTGTATACCCAGGGATGATCGTCTCCACATTGTCTTTGGCTTGCTCGATCAAAGCTTCCTGCAATTCATGCAGCAAGCTAACTAGCTCAACTACACGGCCCCGTAGGTAAAGGTGCATATCGGTTGCCACCTGATCGTTGCGACTGCGTCCAGTGTGCAGTTTACCCCCAACCGGACCGATTTCCTCGATCAGATGTTTTTCAATATTCATATGGATATCTTCATCCGCAACGGAGAAAACAACCTCTCCAGCGTTAACCTTGTCCAATACTTTGTTCAGACCTTGCTTAATGGTCTCCACATCTTCTTGTGGAAGGATTCCGCATTTACCCAACATTGTTACATGCGCCAGACTGCCTTGTACATCTTCTTTGGCCAAAGCCTTATCAAATCCAATGGAAGCCGTATATTCCTCCACCAGCTTGTTTGTTCCTTTAGTAAACCGTCCGCCCCAAAGCTTGCTCACCTGTTGTTTCCTCCTCTTGGACGCCAGAGGGCCGCTCCTATCCTGACGGGAGGAACGGCCTTCGGAATGCCCGTTTAAGTTTATGTTATCGTTCTATTTCGAAGCTCCATTTACACCTGTAGAAACTTTAAGGCGCAATGCGTTCAAGTGGATAAAACCAGTTGCATCCCCTTGATCATAAGCTTGTGTAGGATCAGCTTCCATCGTTGCAATCTCAGGATTGTACAGGCTGACCGGGCTCTTCACTCCAGCCCCGATGATGTTGCCTTTGTACAGTTTAAGACGAACAGTACCTGTTACATTTTGCTGGCTCTGTGTTACAAGAGCTTGCAGTGCAATACGCTCTGGTGCGAACCAGAAACCGTTATACACCAAAGTGCTGTAACGAGTGATCAGGCTGTCACGCAGGTTCATCACTTCACGGTCCATCGTGATGGACTCCATTTTGCGATGAGCGACGAACAGGATTGTTCCACCCGGAGTCTCATACACGCCGCGGCTCTTCATGCCGACAAAACGGTTCTCAACCATATCCACACGTCCGATACCGTGTTTACCGCCTAACTCGTTCAGTCTCTCCATCACTTGAAGTGGGTTTAAGGACTCACCATTCAGGGCTACGCAGTCTCCCTTAACGAAATCAAGTTCCAAATATTCCGCTTCATCCGGAGCATCCTCAGGAGCGTTGCTCAGCAGGAACATTCCTTTGTTCTCTGGTGCACTTGGATCGAACCAAGGATCTTCCAATACGCCGCTCTCATAGCTGATATGCAGCAGGTTACGGTCCATTGAATACGGCTTCGCCGCAGATGCTTGTACCGGAATATCATTAGCTTCCGCATAAGCGATCATTTCCGCACGACCCGGGAATTGATTGCGGAACTCTTCCAGACGCCAAGGTGCGATCACCTTGATGTTCGGAGCTAATGCAGCTACACCAAGCTCGAAACGCACTTGGTCGTTCCCTTTACCTGTCGCGCCGTGCGCGATAGCCGTAGCGCCTTCAGCGATGGCGATATCGACCATACGCTTAGCGATTAGTGGACGAGCAATACTAGTTCCGAGCAAGTATTGGCCTTCGTAAAGTGCGCCGGATTGGAACATAGGGTAGATGAAGTCGCTAGCGAATTCATCGCGCAGGTCGTCGATGTATACTTTCGAAGCGCCGGTTGCTAGTGCTTTTTCCTCCAAACCGTCGAGTTCTTCCTTTTGGCCGATATCGGCAGTGAAGGCGATGATCTCTGCGTCATAGGTTTCTTTAAGCCATTTCAAAATAACGGATGTATCTAGTCCGCCGGAATAGGCGAGTACAATTTTTTCTTTAGCCATGGTGTGGCAACTTCCTTTCGTGTGGGGGATATAAATTAAAATAACCGTGCTCTCGCTAGCCTTTTTAACGATTAATCGTAACTACGCGGAATGCTTGGACTTCCGGTCGCTGTTATCATCAGATTTCTTTTATTCCAAACCGCATTATGCGGATGAAATCTGATGATAGCTTATGCTTTCGAAGTGAGCTTTCCTCCGGAAAGCTTTTAGGCGAACGCTACGCTCCTACAGTTCCAAAAATTCCGCTCCATTACTCCATCGTCCAAAACCTAACTTCGCTCAACATTAATTCAATTTATATAGTGATTTATTTAATTCAACTTAGATTAGGCTTCTGTGATCATCCAATTCAAATATTGGATCTAAAGCAAGAACTAAATATCGAAATATTGTATTGAATATTTATTGCTGGGCACAAGGCGATATGCGGAAAATCT
>NZ_CDRJTB010000027.1:0-75958 GCF_976954365.1 Paenibacillus sp. Marseille-Q9583 | reverse complement strand
TAACCAGAAGAGAGGTTTTACTATGATAAAAGTTAATGCACGCGCTACATTCAGTCAGGAAGGTCCATTTAAGCTAACCACAATCGAACGCCGAGAACTGCAGCCGCACGATGTTCTTATTGAGATTAAATACGCTGGCATTTGCCACTCGGACATTCATACTGCCCGCGGGGAGTGGGGACCGGTCAACTATCCAATCGTTCCGGGACATGAGATCGCCGGAATTGTCAGCCAGATTGGTTCTGAAGTCACAAAGTACTCAGTGGGCGACCGGGTAGGGGTAGGTTGTATGGTTGACTCCTGTGGAGAGTGCAGTAGTTGCCATAAAGGTGAGGAGCAGTATTGCCTGAGTGGAAATACGGGCACCTATGGAGCTATCGACCGGTACGGGCAGTATACGCAAGGCGGCTATTCCACCCATATCGTCGTAACCGAGGATTTTGTGGTTCGGATCCCTGACAGTATTCCGCTTGATGCTGCTGCACCGCTTCTGTGTGCAGGAATCACCACCTATTCACCTCTGCGTCATTGGGGAGCAGCTCCTGGTAAAAAAGTAGCTGTAGTGGGTCTTGGTGGGCTTGGACATATGGCTGTGAAGATCGCTCATGCCATGGGGGCTGAGGTTACTGTTTTATCACAGTCCCTGAAGAAGAAGGAAGATGGATTGAATTTAGGGGCGGATCATTATTATGCCACTAGCGATCCGGAGACATTTAAACAGCTTGCCGGTTCGTTCGATCTAATCGTAAATACTGTAAGCGCGCAGATTAATATCGATGCCTATCTTTTGCTCTTGGCGCTGGATGGTACATTAGTCAATGTCGGTGCGCCTGCTGATCCTTTGGCAGTAAACGTATTCTCGCTGATCGGCCACCGCCGCTCGTTTGCCGGATCGATGATTGGCGGAATTCGTGAAACGCAAGAAATGCTTGATTTCTGCGCTGAACATAATATTGCATCTGAAATCGAGGTCATTTCTGCTGACCGGATTGATGAAGCCTGGGAGCGTGTGCTTGCTTCAGATGTCCGTTACCGGTTCGTCATCGACATCAGCACGATGGGGAATGAATAAGAGACGTTCTCTTTGTAGACATCACATCGTGCATTGGCTTTGTTAATGCCATTAAGAGCTATAATCCCAATAAAGGGAGTACTGACATTTTTGTAGTCTAACAAACATAAAGAACCCAAGCGATTGAATTTCTAATTGCTTGGGTTCTTTGCTTCATTTAAATTATGAATTCATCAACTGATATTAGGTGTAGAGTCTCTTATGATGAGTTTGGTATAAATATGAGAAACCTGATAGGGTTGCTTCGGATCATTGATTCGGGAAAGTAGCATTTCGGCTGCTTTGACACCCATCTCATTACTATAAATATGAACCGTAGTAAGATGGGGTTCTACAATGCTTGATTCAGGACCGTTATCAAAACCACAAATGACGATGTCGTTAGGAATGGAAAGCACATTTTTGAGTGACTTCATAAAGGTAACCGCAATATAATCGTTTGCACACACGAAAGCAGAAGGGAGCTCATTGATTTGACTTAGTCTAGTATCTGCCCACTCTGGACTTGAGAAAAATAGTTGATCGTCATCGAGAATGCATTGTGTGAGATCAAGCTGAATCCCGGATTCTATTAGTGCGCGATTAAAGCCCACCCATCTTTCATTAAAACTCCTACAGTGATTATAGTCCCCGATGAACCCCAGTGATTTGTAACCGCCCTCAATTAACTTTTTGGTAAGTTGGTATGTGCTGTGTTCGTTCTCCATGAGAAGTACATCTGCTTGGAATTCAGGGTAACAGACATCTGCAGAGCAGTCGATGAAAATAGTTGGAATACCTAGACTTGTAATCAGCTTACTATATTCGGAATTGAACAACTCAATACAAATAATTCCGTCTACATTGGAGACATCAAAATTATTAGGAAGAGACAGGGACTCTTGATCAATGTCTCTAATAATGTGCATGGATAAATTATATCCCTCTGCACTGATTCTTTTTTCCATGCCACTGATCAGTTTCGATCCAAAGTGGGAAGTGTTAGGTAAGTTTTCTGTTAATAAAGCGATGTTTCCAGAGTTTCTGGATTGAACACTCTCGGTGTCCATAAAAGCAAATTGTTTATATTTTAACTCTATTGCTTTCTTAATTACTTTGTTTCTGGTTTCATCAGGTATACCGTTCGTTCCATTTAGGGCTTTAGAAGCTGTGTTTCTGGAGATTCCTAAAGCATCCGCGATATCTTGTATGGTTACTTTTTCTCTGGCCACCTATGTAATTCACCTCTATATTCTTGTTCTTAATATTCGCCACAAATAGTGTACTATTTGCCATTATTCCAACTCTCTTAAATGTATATTAGTTTGCTAAAAATAGCAACATGATATTTACAAATGCACAATTTAGTTTACATTTTATTAGGGTGTGTATGTGCAAAAAAATAGCTTTGTTTTCATGTTTTTGAGAAAATGATGAGATTATAGTATATATCCTTATTTGAATTGGCTGTATTTGTAATTATGTAAAATAGAATACGTCATTTATGAACATAATAATTTGTCATATGCACATAAATATTTTTACAAAATGTATTGACGAACGATTAAGTGTTTGGTAAATTGTAAAAGCAGCAGGACATAAGTGAGATTGAAAGCCCTTACTGCATCAAGATGTAAACATTGATAAGAACGGAGGTAAAGGCATTGCATAACCCAATAGAAGCCGAACACGGAATAACGGTGACGCGACATAAGAGTTCCTTAATGGATTATTTAAAGAAGCACTATTTTCTTTATATTTTGCTCGCACCAGCTGTGATTCTGACCCTGATTTTTAAATACGGTCCTATGTATGGTGCGATTATCGCCTTTAAAAATTTCAGCCCAATCAAAGGAATTATGGGGAGTGAATGGGTAGGGTTGTACAACTTCGAGAAATTCCTTTCTTCCCCCAATTTCGAAGTAATCTTTTTGAATACGCTTAAATTAAGTTTCTTCGGATTAATTCTGAGTTTTCCAATTCCGATCCTGCTTGCCTTGATGTTGAATCAAATTCGCCGTGCAGGCGTCAAAAAGAACATTCAATTGTTCTTGTATGCACCTAACTTTATTTCTGTTGTCGTTGTGGTCGGGATGTTGTTTATCTTCTTGTCCCCAACGGGACCGATTAACCAGTTTTTCACCTGGCTTACAGGTGAACCAATTATGTTCATGTCTCGTCCCGAGTACTTCCGTTCGATCTACATTTTATCTGATATTTGGACCGGAGCCGGTTGGGCATCCATTATTTATGTAGCAGCGCTTGCTAATGTCGATCCTGAGTTACATAATGCAGCCAATCTTGACGGCGCTAATCTTCTACAAAGAATACGCCATATCGATCTGCCAACCATTCGTCCAATTATGGCTATTGTATTTATCCTTGCAGCTGGTGGGATTATGTCCATTGGCTTCGAAAAAGCCTATCTCATGCAAACGGCGATGAACTTACCAACCTCAGAAATCATTCCGACTTACGTTTATAAAATTGGTTTGCAGTCGGGCGATTATGCCTATTCAGCCGCAGTAGGATTGTTTAACTCTATCATCAACATCGTCTTGCTCCTCACAGTTAACTTCACCGTGAAGAAACTGAATGAGGGTGAAGGTCTTTACTAAGAAAGGAGCAACAAGCTATGCCTATTAAACATTCCGGATTAGATCGCTTTATCGTCGTGCTGAACGCGATCTTCCTGACACTGGCTGTACTTATCATCGTACTTCCTTTGATTTATGTAGTGATTGCTTCTTTTATGGATCCATCTGTGCTGCTCAGTAAAGGATTATCATTCAATCTTTCGGACTGGTCATTAGAAGGGTATAAAAAAATTCTTTCTAATCCGGCCATGATCCGAGGTTTTGGAAACTCTGTTTTATACTCTGTTTCATTTGCTATGATTACCGTTCTCGTCTCAATCTGTGCCGGTTACGCACTGTCCGATGACAGGCTCAAAGGAAAAGGGTTTTTCATGACCTTGTTTATTATCACCATGTTCTTTGGGGGCGGGCTTATACCTACATATTTGCTCGTTAAGAACCTGGGTCTGCTTGATACAGTATGGGCGGTGATCATTCCAGGGGCAGTCAATGTTTGGAACATCATTCTCTCTAGAACTTTCTTCAAAGGAGTTCCGAATGAAATGAAGGAAGCCGCTAATGTAGACGGGGCTTCGGAGATGCGGATTTTCTTCAGTGTCGTATTACCGCTCTCCAAACCGATTGTTTTTGTGCTCGCACTATATGCCTTTGTTGGCCAGTGGAATTCCTACTTTGACGCTATGATCTATTTAGATAATCCGAATCTTCATCCACTGCAACTCGTGTTGCGTTCCATCTTGATCCAGAATCAGGTAGATCCGGGCATGATCAGCGATCAACTCGCCATGGCGGAAATGAAACGATTGTCTGAAATCATCAAGTATGCTGCCATCGTTGTTTCCAGTTTGCCACTCATTGTTATGTATCCGTTCTTCCAGAAGTACTTTGAAAAAGGTGTTATGGTCGGTTCCCTTAAGTAGGAAACAGGCTGCACATAGATAAAGATTAATTCATTCATATCTAATTTGGAGGTCATACCCTATGAAAAGAATTAAGAAATCAAGAGTTTCGACGAAAGCAGCTTCTGTAACTGTACTTGCTTCACTTATGTTCCTTAGTGCATGCGGTGGAGGAGGAGGGGGAAGTGCAGCTAGTAAAGAACAGGACGCCAGCGGTAAAGTAACTTTGAACTTTATTACGCAAAGCTCTCCACTTGCACCCACTGATCCAAATGAAAAACTGATTAATAAACGTCTTGAAGAAAAGACGAATGTTCATATTAATTGGAAGAATTTTACCAAAGACGTATTTGTTGAAAAAAGAAACTTGGCTGTGGCAAGTGGTGATCTTCCTGATGCAATTTTTAATGCGGACTATAGTGACTATGAGCTGCTCAAGCTTGCTAAAGATGGTGCCATCATTCCGCTGAATGATCTCATCGAGAACAATATGCCAAACTTCAAAAAGGTGCTGGAAGAAGCACCAGAATATAAGAGTATGATTACGGCACCAGATGGCAATATTTATGCCTTTCCATGGATTGAAGAGCTGGGTAGCGGTAAAGAAAGAATCCAGGCGGTAGATAGTATGCCTTGGATCAACGTGGAATGGCTTAAGAAGCTTGGCCTTGATATGCCTAAAACAACAGAAGAATTAAAGGAAGTATTAATTGCATTCAAGACAAAAGATCCAAATGGCAACGGTAAGGCTGACGAAATTCCATTGTCCTTTATTAACAAGCCTGGAGCAGAAGATCTGGCATTCCTATTTGCTTCGTTTGGATTGGGTGAGAACCCTGACCATGCGGTTGTGAGCAATGATGGGAAAGTAATATTTACGGCGGCACAAGAAGACTACAAGGAAGCAGTTTCTTTTATTAACGAGCTGTATAAAGAAGGACTCATTGATATTGAAGCCTACACACAAGACTGGAGTACTTACCTTGCAAAAGGAAAGGATCAGAAATACGGACTTTACTTCTCATGGGATAAGGCCAATATCACCGGAGATAATGACAGCTACGAAGTTATGCCTCCACTTGCTGGACCCGATGGTGAAGTTAACGTAACAAGAACGAACGCGCTTGGTTTGGGAAGAGGTAAGATGGTTGTCACAAGCGCCAATAAGAACTTGGAAACGACAGCGAAATGGGTTGATCAACTCTTCGATCCGATTCAATCTGTACAGAACAACTGGGGGACATATGGAGATGAAAACCAGCAGAATATTTTCGAATTTGATAAAGAAAAAGGAATGCTGAAACATTTGCCACTGGAGGGTGCAGCTCCTGTAGAGCTACGTGAGAAAACAAGTGTCGGTGGACCCCTAGCTATTCTTGATTCTTATTATGGGAAATACACAACCATGCCGGATGATGCCAAAAGCAGAATGGATATTATCAAGAATATCATGGCGCCAAATATGAAAGCAGAAAACGTAATGCCGAGTGTATTCCATTCCATTCAAGAGCTTGATCGCCTTACGACAATTGAAACGGATCTTTTTGCCTACGTGCTTAGAATGCGCACGGAATGGTACCAAAACGGTAAAGTCGAAGCGCAGTGGGATGAATATCTGAAAGAATTGGATCGTCTGGGCTTGCAAGAATGGCTTCAAATTAAACAAGGCGGATATGATAGAGCAACCCAATAACAAATAATTAATATTGTGGGGTGAAGGCCGTGTTCCATGCAGTTACACTGCTATACACGACCTTCATCTATATAAAGAGAGATGATCTTAGAACTAAGATCTTATTACGGGAGTAAAGGAGAAAACAATAATGTCTACGATTGCGAAACAAAATTACCGAGGTGTGTATCATTTTTCCCCTAAGGAAAAGTGGATGAACGATCCAAACGGAATGGTTTATTTTGAGGGTGAATATCATTTGTTCTTTCAGCACCATCCAGGTGGAATGACCATGGGAGCTATGCACTGGGGCCATGCGGTTAGCAAGGATCTTGTTACTTGGGATGAACTGCCTATCGCTCTCGCTCCAGATGAATTAGGTATGATTTTTTCCGGCAGTGCTGTAGTTGACTGGAATAATACGACTGGATTTTTTGAAGGTAAACCAGGTTTAGTAGCGATTTTTACGCATCATTTGGATATGCCAGAAGGCAAGCCAGCCATTCAGCGTCAAAGCTTGGCCTACAGTAAAGATAACGGAAGAACCTGGACGAAATATGAAGGAAACCCGGTACTTGAACATGATACATTCATTGATTTCCGTGACCCCAAAGTATTTTGGAATCAAGATACGAATCAATGGGTGATGATTGTAGCTTGTGGTCAAACGGTGTGTTTATATCATTCTCCTGATCTAATTAACTGGACATATGCCAGCGAATTTGGTAACGGAATCGGTTCTCATGACGGGGTATGGGAATGCCCAGACTTGTTCCCACTTGCTATTGATGGCGATCATTCGAACACGAAATGGGTGATGCTTGTGAGCATCGGTGCGGATCCCGCTTTTGTGGAAGGGTCAAGAACTCAGTATTTCACAGGGGATTTTGATGGAGAAGTGTTCACGCCAGATGAAGATTCGATAAAAGTTCGCTGGATTGATTATGGAAGAGATAATTATGCAGGTGTAAGCTGGTCTGATATACCGGCTGAAGATGGAAGACGACTATTTATCGGCTGGATGAGCAACTGGATGTATGCTAACAAGACGCCGGCAGAAGAATTCCGCGGCACGATGACGATTGCAAGGGAACTTCAACTCGAATCAAGACAAGGGGAGATCTTTCTTGTGCAGAAGCCGGTACGGGAGCTAGAATCTGCTCGTGTACAAGTCCTTTCTGTGAAAGAGGCAACGGTGCAAGAAATCAATACTCTTCTTAAGGAGATTCACTTGGAATCTTATGAGATTATAGCTGAGTTCACTCGAGGTAAATCTGTAGGCTTCAAAGTAAGATTAGGTGTGGACAGTCAAACAGTGATCGGTATCAACGGTGAGACAGAGGAGCTTTATGTAGATCGGATGGCTTCAGATCAGCATGATTTCCACGAACATTTCGTAGGACATCATTCAGCCAAGCTCGAAGCGCTTGATGAGTCAAATGATCTCCGTATTTTTGTGGATCGCTCTTCAGTTGAGGCGTTCAGTAATGGTGGTCAGGCAGTGATTACGGATCTTATATTCCCTGGACTAGAATCTAAAGGTATAGCTGTGTTTGCAGAAAATGAGAATGACTTGCTGATTTCCCTGGATATCTATGAGCTTACTCCCTCTGCTGAGCAAGACAAGAATTAGTCATCGAGAGGAGTCATGTATATGCGTATAGGAGCGATTGAAGCTGGTGGGACGAAGTTTATATGTGGCATTGGGAATGAAAATGGAGATATTGAAGATCAGATTAGTTTCCCAACAGAACATCCTGAGGTGACGTTGCCCAAAGTTATTCAATATTTTCAAGGCAAGCAAGTAGAAGCTATCGGAATTGGATCGTTTGGTCCGATTGATATTCACACAGACAGCCCGACGTATGGTTACGTTACAACAACACCAAAGCCAGGGTGGGGAAATTACAATATGCTGGGCACTTTGAAAAGAAACTTTTCGGTTCCTTTTGGATGGGACACGGATGTCAATGCGGCGGCATTTGGTGAAGCCAAATGTGGCGCTGCCCAAGGGTTATCCAGCTGTTTGTACTATACAGTTGGCACGGGTGTTGGTGTGGGAGTGTATTCAGAAGGTAAACTCATACATGGTCTTGTGCATCCTGAAGGGGGTCATATTCTTACGAGACGCCATCCTGACGATGTATTCCCAGGGGGATGTCCCTATCATGGGGACTGCCTAGAAGGGATGGCGGCAGGTCCTGCTATTGAAGCAAGGTGGGGGAAGAAGGGCCATGAACTTCCTATGGATCACCTTGCATGGGAAATGGAAGCATTTTATATTGCACAGTCGATTACGGGTGCTATATTGCTTAACTCTCCTCAGAAAATCATTCTGGGTGGTGGTGTTATGCAGCAGTCACAATTGTTCCCACTGATCCGTCAGGCTGTGCTTCAGAACCTGAACGGCTATGTCAGCTCAAGTACCATTTTGGAACACATAGATGAGTATATCGTTCCACCAGGACTAGGCCAACAGGCGGGATTATGCGGTGCTCTGGCTCTTGGACTTACAGCACTGGAAAGTCAGAATTCTGCTCAATTGTAAAAGAATATATAGAGGAGGTCAGTGCAGTAATGAATTGGCCTCCTTCTTGTTTTTCAATATTAATGATAGAAAAAGAGGGCAAAGAAGATGAAAAATAAAGGAAAAGTCGCAATATGCTTTCTTATGGTAACAGGACTTGTAATGACTTCAGCAGGCATTTATGTAGCAAATCCCGGGACTGGATGGGCTGCGGTCGCTGAACAGGAGGTAAGCAAACGAGCTAAGGAGGGACTTTCTATTTTTGAAAGCGTAACCAATACAAATACGAATTTGACAGGCTGGCAAATAAAAGGAAAAGGTAATTTGGTGGATACTCCTGAAGGAATCTTACTGACTTCCGATCCAAAAGAAAATGTAATGGCAATCTCCGAAACGGTGTCAGAGGATTTTATCTATGAAGCTGACGTCATGATCAAGGATATGCAAGCTGACGCGACCTTATTGTTCCGTTCTAATGAAGCTGGCTGGGGTTCCTACATGCTCCAAATTGTTCCGAATGCAGGTATGATCCGCTTACGAGACGCAAGTGGTGGTGAAGGGAAATTAAAAGAGGAGCGGAAGGTTACAGTCAAGGCAGGAGAAATCTATCATCTCAAGGTGAAAGCAGAGGGTTCATCGCTGAAAATATATTGGGACAATGCATATAAACCTGTGATTGAGGTTCAAGATAACGCGTATCGTACAGGTAAGCTAGGACTCAATGTATGGGATGGTTCTGTTTTGTTCCAAAACATAATCGTAAGTGATCTGAAAGGAAATCTTGGTGCTGTGGTTACAAATCAAGGACAATGGCAGCCTAATATTAGCGGCAAAAAAGGAATGGTAGCAAACCAGAGTAAGTCACTGCAAATATATAACAAACAAGCTGCTGATTTTGTATATGAAGGTAATATATCTCTTCGTCCTGATTCTGTTGCAGCGCTCGCCTTTCGTTCATCGACTGATGGAACAAAGGGATATGAAGCAGCCCTTACGAAGGAAGGAAATCAGGTCCGTGTAAGCTTGACGAAAGCTAACGGAACAACCATTGCAAATTCACAGCATACCTATCCAAGTCAGACCGGAGCAAAACATCACGTAGAGATAAAGGCAAATGGAAATAGAATTCAGGTCTTCCTAGACGGATACACCCCGGCTGCAATCGATCTAACAGATAAAACCTACACCGATGGATATGCAGGAATCGTCGTTAAACAAGGAACGGCTTACTTCCAGGATACTTATGTGACGGATGCTAGCAGTTATTATAATGAAAAATATCGTCCTCAATATCACTATACGCCAATTCGTGGTTCTGCAAGTGATCCGAATGGACTGGTCTACTTCGAAGAAGAATATCATCTATTCCATCAGGACGGAGGCACATGGGCACATTCTGTCAGTAAAGATATGCTGAGCTGGAAGCGCCTTCCGATTGCGCTGCCGTGGAATGATCATGGGCATGTCTGGTCTGGATCAGCTGTGGCAGATTTGACGAATGCATCAGGCTTATTCGGGGATTCAGAAGGCAAGGGGCTGATTGCCTACTACACTTCCTATAATCCCGATGGCCCGAATGGGAATCAGCGTATCGGTCTTGCATACAGTAAGGACCAAGGTCGTACTTGGGAATATTCCAAGACGCGTCCAATGGTTGTCGAGAATCCAGGCGATAATGGAGTGGAGCCCGGAGGTTGGGATTTCCGTGATCCGAAAGTGATTCGTGATAACGACAATAACAGGTGGGTCATGGTTGTATCCGGTGGAGATCATATTCGTTTCTTTACTTCAACGAATCTACTTGATTGGACCCTAACAGATAGTTGGGGATACGGGGACTATGTTCGCGGCGGTGTATGGGAATGTCCAGATTTGCTTCAGCTTTCGGTAGACGGAACATCACAGAAGAAATGGGTTCTGATGATTAGTACAGGAGCGAATCCAAAAACAGGCGGATCAGAGGCTGAATATTTTGTGGGTCATTTAACAGCGGAAGGTAAATTCGTTAATGATAATCCGGCAGGGAAAGTATTGCGAACAGATTTTGGAAAAGAATTCTACGCTTCTATGTCTTTTTCGAACATGCCAGATCATCGCAGCGTAATGATGGCTTGGATGACAAACTGGGACTATCCGTTTGCTTTCCCAACGACCCATTGGAAGGGCGTACTGTCAATCCCAAGAGAAGTCTCATTAGTGACGACAAAAGATGGGATTCAGCTCGCTCAAAGTCCGATCAAGGAGTTGGAATTGCTGCGTAGTCAGCTGTATTCTACTGTTAACAAAGAGGTGAGTCCTTCTTCTCAGAATCTATTGAAAGGGGTTACCTCTGGTGCATACGAGATTGAAGCTGAAGTAGAAATTCCAACAGGTAGTCAGGTTAGTGAATTTGGTTTTAACGTTCGTGTAGGTGGAAGTCAGAAAACGGTAGTTGGATATAAACCTAGTGAGAGTCAGATTTTCGTGGATCGGTCTGCATCTGGTTTGACGGATTTTTCGAGTTTATTTAGTACAAGACATGAAGCACCAATGCAAACGGAGAATAAGCGTGTTAAGATGCGTATCCTTGTAGATGAGTCTTCTGTTGAGGTTTTTGGCAACAACGGTAAAGTTGTTTTCTCTGACGTCATTTTCCCGGATCCAGCCAGCAGAGCTTTGAGCTTTTACACCAAGGGAGGCAACGTAAAGGTCGTATCTCTGAAGGTGAATCGGTTAGGCTCTGTATGGAATCAGGAGTCCAATTCCGCTACCAAGATAATGATGGATACAAATGATCGTGAACTGAGCAAGGGGCAAAGCGACAAGCTCTTGGCAATGGTAGAGAATGGAACAGGTAATGGGGCACAGCCGCTGAAATGGAATTCCAGTAACAAAGATGTAGTTGAACTAAACATGGCAGATAACTCAGAGGCAACCATTGTAGGAAAAAAAGAAGGCGAGTCTATCATTACTGTCTCTACTCCAAATGGGAAGACATCAACAAGCGTATTAGTTAAGGTAACTGATGGTGAATTTCATACGAACTTAGGGGGATGGACTAAAGATCTTTCTGCAGCCTCTTGGGTCATTAGTGAAAATGGAATTCGTGGAAATTACCCCAGTGACGCGAATTATATCGCAGAGAAGCAGGCTGGAGACTTTACTTATGAAGCAGATATGATGTTAGGTAAATCCGGGGGAGCAGGTTCTATGTTGTTCCGAGCCAGCGAAGATGGACGCAGCGGATACTACTTAAATCTGGATCCGAATATGAAGTCCGTACGTCTCTTTTATAAAATCGAAAGCCGTTTTGAAGAGCGTCAAATACTGGCGAAAGTTCCGACGTTCATTCAGCCGGGTCAAACCTATAAAGTAAAAATCGAAGCGATGGGCCCGCATATTGTAGTTTATGTGGACGGGCAGAAAGTGATCGACCTGCAGGATGGCACTTTTGCAGAAGGTCGCTTTGGATTACATGTATTTGGTGGATATGTTTCATATCAAAACGTTAACGTGAGCGGAGAAACACCTGCCAACTTGACCACATCTAGTTTAGTAAATGCAAAACTACAGAAATCCCTTTATACAGCAAATCTCGCAAATGGTGAAGCTGTTACCCTGAAGGATGCGAATGATTCTACGGATCAGAAGTGGGTATTCGTGCCGACGGGGGACGATTCAGGTTCCTATTCTATTCGTACAACAGCCGGTCAGGCGCTTGATCTCGACACAGGGCAAAATAAAATTCAGTTGTACCATTATCTCGGATATAACAATCAGCGTTGGATTCTTCACAAGAATGATGATGGTACTCTAAGCATTATTTCTGCTCATCATAAGAAAGCGCTGGAAGTATCAGCGGATGGAACAACATTGTCTCTAAGCGAATTTGATCCTACTCTTGATCGGCAAAAATGGGTAATTACGAATTAACATGAGAATGATGGAACGAATGGAAGAGCGGCTAAGATTGGCTGCTCTTCTTTTTAATAGTTCGAAGACTTGACTGTACCATCAAACGGCGGTAGACCAGCATAAACTTATCGCTACAATTAAAATTTCTGCGACAGATGGGCAAGGATTCGACATCCAATGCCCATTTATCCAAAGATTGTTATACAAGATACATTT
The DNA here is from genome assembly GCF_976954365.1 of Paenibacillus sp. Marseille-Q9583. Classification (NCBI taxonomy): domain Bacteria; kingdom Bacillati; phylum Bacillota; class Bacilli; order Caryophanales; family Paenibacillaceae; genus Paenibacillus; species Paenibacillus sp. Marseille-Q9583. The sequence goes on along the minus strand of NZ_CDRJTB010000027.1, from coordinate 63,102 downwards.
CAAGAGATTTCGGGGCCGGATTTGGTCGAGCTCCATTAAGAGGTTGTCCCATAAGTCATGAGAGGAATGACTTATGGGACAACTCTTTTTTAGGTGTTCAATATGAGTATTGCTTCAATTGCTGATATGCACTGCACACTAATGATACAGTTCCAGATCAGTGAATGGGTTGCTTGACAAAGGAATGCTGGTTTTGTGAAATATAGTAACTTACTGTTTCTTTTGAAGCAGGAAAATATACATATATATTGAATACAAAACAACAAAGAGGGAGGATGAAAATGTCATATAGAGCAGATGCATTACGTTCGTCATTAACCCTAGCTGTTCCAATTATTTTAGATAGGCATTACCATTCTATAACTATGAATAATATCGAATCCGCCTGGTTTGTAAAGACGCATAAGGAATTGTTAGATTCAACATTCAACAAGATATTAATGAGTATGATAGAGGCACTGTTCTTGGATTCCTTTGATTACGACCAATACCTAAACATACTAGAAAAAGAGGGGGTGGAGCAAGGGATTTATACTGCAGAAATATTCGGTGATCATTTTGATATCTTACTTGAAATGAGCAAGGATTTAATCTTAATCGCTCAGAATATTATGTTTAAGATCATTGAAGAGATGGAAGATGATTCTACGACTCGATTGTTTTTTTATAATCGTTTAATGGAAAGCAACTGGACCGGTTTTACGGGCTTTGCAAAGGGTTATTTATCTAATAAAAATCAACAGATTGACAATTTGCATGAACAAAAAATTGCTGTTATGGGACAAATGGCAGCAGGTATGGCACATGAAATACGGAATCCGCTTGCTTCGATTAAAGGGTTTGCCCAGCTTGTAAATAACAGGCTATATGAACCGGAGATCAAGGCGGATGAATTGCGTGCGTATCTGGATATAACCATCAAAGAGATTGATGCTCTGAACGGATTAGTAACGGACTTCCTAGTACTGGCTCGAAAAGGAGATAGTTCGAAAAATAACGGCGTAGTATATAACGTTATCGAGGTTATACATAGAGTTAATAACATCGTGAATCAACTCATACTTAGTGATGATATTATTCTTACCGTGGAGTATTCTCTAGAGAAAGTACTAACGTATGGAAACGCCTCTCGACTAGAGCAGGTAATTCTAAATATATTAAAAAATAGTATTGATTCATTCACAGCATTTAGCGGCAGAATAGACATTACAGTTAGCACCTCTGCTGAGACTAACGAAATTATACTTATTTTTAAAGACAATGGGGAAGGAATTCCACAGGATAAATTAAAGCGGATATTTGACCCTTTCTTTACAACCAAGCAAAAAGGGACAGGAATTGGATTATCAATTTGTAAACAATTAATAGAAATGTATGGGGGACAAATTAAGGTAGACTCAGAAGTTGAGGTAGGTACTAGCGTGATGGTTATTTTGCCTTGGGTAAATGATTATCGTCACATTTGAGGCTACGAACAATTTGAATGATAGAATGAAGGATGATAAATAGATCATCAGCTTCGGAGAGCTGATAGAGCAAAAAATAGACAAGCCTGGCACAGAAGCGCTTCAGGCTTGTCTATTATTTTTCATGCTGAAAAGGATCCCCCAAGCGATACACAGTATCGCTATTCAAAAAAATACGCGTTCCTTTGAGGACGGTACAGCCTGTTCTACTTAACGCTAAGTTGTATCTCTTTTTCTTTTACAAACTTCTCCAGCACTCTAAAATCCTCGGTAACCTTTTTAAATGGTAAAGATTTCAGTGCCTTATCCCGGTAATCCTTTTTTGCAGCAGCAGACAGACGGGAATCAAGTATGCTGAGTACACCAAGGTCAGTCTCACTACGGATCAGTCGCCCGGTTCCTTGTCTTAACCGAAGCAGCATGTCCGGTACGAAAACGTCATTTAAGGGTTCCTTCGCCAATGATGCCTTATATTCATAGACAGGATCGGAAGGAACAGGGAAAGGCAGACGGAAAATAATTAACTGCGACAAATCAGAACCTTCGATATTGACGCCTTCCCAGAATACACCGGTACTAAGAAGAACGCCTTTACTGCCACGAAATTCAGCGATCACCCCGTCCTGAGACGATCCTTCTCTTTGAACATGCACCGCCCATGCAAGCTTCTCGGATTTTAATTTATTATGAATGTACTTCATATCTTCCTTCGCTGAAAAAAGAACCAATGTCCGTCCGTCCGTTAAATTACAGAGCCTCAGCATTTCTTTGTATGCCGCTTCAAGATAACCTACCTTGTTCTGATGGTTGTAGTAAGGGATGTCCTTAGCAATATACATCATGCTGTGGTTGTCATAATCAAACGGCGAAGCCTGGCGCTCCATATAATCTCCCTTGTAACCGAGCGACTGCGTCAGATATGCATATTGTTCCTCTAGTGTTTCTCCGGTTTGGCACATGGTTGCTGACGTTAAAATAACAGATGTTTTCCCGTTAAATAAGCTATATCTTAGGAACTGGCTTATGCCTTTAGGACAGATACTAATAGTGGCCTCACGCTGGGTATTGCTTCCCCAAATCAGGTAGTTATCCTGGACTCCGGCTAGTACATCAAAGAGATCTATAAGTCCGTTTATGGCTTCAAAAAGATTATCGATCTCTCGCTCATGCTTGGAAGTTAAGACGGATAAGCTGAGATTAAACTCTTTCAAAACCTGAGCCACCCGCTTTAACGGAGTCCCTGTGATCTCTGACACTTTTATCCGGTCATTATCCTGCTTGGCTGTTTGCAGCAAATCCGCTTCTACCTGTTTGAAAATATGACCCACGCATCTTTTTAAAAATTTAAATTGCGGCAAAAGGCTGTTATCTGCGGATTGCTTGAAGAGAATCTGTAAGGTGTCATCCAGAATACGGCAGGTTCCCCGGTATGTAAACTCGAGCGTTCTAGCATCTCTAACCTTTGCTTCCAGATTATGAGCTTCATCGATTACGATCAGAGCTGGCCGTTCAGTGATTAATCCCTTCGTTCCTTCTTTTTTCTTGATCAAATCACGGATGAGCAGGTCCTGGTTGACGATAATAAAATCCATGTCGCTGGCGTCGGCGTTAATCTTCGCTCTCATCTCGTAAAATGAACATGTACTTTTATAATGGCATCGTTCAAATTTACAATCATTCACACAAACATTAGACCATACTGCATCACTAACTCCGCCCTTAATATCTGCTCGCTCATCAATGTCATAATTCACAATACGCTGGGCAAGCGTAGATAGAGGAGAGCTTGAATCATCAGGTTGTAACAGGTCTGTTGCCCTGTATCGGCAAGCATATTGCCCCATGCCTTTTCCGACTACGGAGCGAACCGATGTAAATCCGAGCCGGCTTCCGATGAATCTCAGATCTTTATGGATCTGTTCTGAAAGTTGTATGGAGGATGTTGCAATAATGATCGGTTGCCTTGAGACTTGGTTAATGAGCAGGCTGGGTATGAGGTATGCAAAGGACTTACCGATGCCGACTCCAGCTTCAATCATTGCGTTTCTACCATTAATATAAGCATCAGCGATATCCAGAGACATATCTTGCTGGCCGATCCGCTCTTTAAGTCCAATCCTGGGAAATCTATCATACATCCGAAAGATGGCATTGACTAAAGAGGGCTCAATGTCCTTTTTTAGCTCCCGCTTCTGTAATTTATATAGATCACTTAACCAGCTAATAACGACCGCCTCTTTTCAAAATCAATTTTCTTCCAGTCCTAGTTTTTTGGGTGAGGTTGTAATTATCATAGATGAAGCGCTAACAGTCAAGTGTCAGAATATAAAAATAATGATTGTTAACCCTTGTTCTTCCAATCATTAGGGATAGGAAGTGCGTAGAATCACAAAGCATTTATTTGATACGTTTATACTCAATATATCAATTAAATTTAAAATATAAATTACATAAGAATTTGGAGGCTACAGGCATGGATCATTTTACTTTTGTAGATATGAAAAAAATAAAGAGAGAAAATTTGGGTAACGCTGTACCCTTAGAGCTGTTCAGAACGATTAGACTTATTGGATTATACCAAGCGTTACCCATGAATGGTAAGGGCACAACGTTGACCATAGGAAGAAAAATTGGGGAAGAGTTTGGTGTTACCTCCGTTAATGAACTATTCGGGTTATTCGAACAAATGAAGATAGGGATCCCAATAATAACCCATGAAGATGACAAGGGAATGTCAATTGCAGTACACGATTGTTTCTGCGAAGGGTTACCTATTATGGAAGGGAAAATGGTATGTGACCTAGAGGGGGCCATTATCGAAGGAGCACTTAGCAAAATACGTGGGAAACGAGTTTCCGTCCGGGAAGTCAAATGTAATGTTCATGGGGATGAATGTTGTGAATATATAGTTAAATATTAAAATTTACGTGATATTTCGATCATATTACGGATGTTTGAATCAGATGTGTAAATGACAGAAGAACAGCGATTCTCCATTCTCGGAGAATCGCTGTTTTGTCTTTTTGTTCAATTGTGATCAAGAAGCTGATTTAGGAGTAAACGCTCTACGAATAACCTTCGTCAATTCCATTAGGATGACGGCGCCGAGTGCCAGACCGCTTGCAATCAGCCAATCGGACATTCCGAATGAAGCTGGAATCGAGAAGATTTCTCTAACTCCTGGCAGAACTGCAATCCCGTAAAAGGCAAAGCAGACCAAAACGGCTCCGATGACATATTTGTTGCTGAAAAACCCAGCTTCAATAGCTGTTTGACTGTTCGAGCGAGCGGCAAAGGTCTGAAGTGTACGAGACAGGATCAGGGTTGTAAATGCCATAGCCACGCCCATATCAGGGGAATGCTGGAGTCCGATATACAGGGATATAATTACGGCTATACCTATAAGTAGACCACGGGTAATAATAGCCTGCATCATTCCTCCGGCAAATATACCTTCCTTCAGTTCTCTTGGATTTCTATTCATCACGTTAGGTTCAGGTTTCTCCATACCAAGGGCAATGGCGGGCAGTGAATCATTCGCCAGATTGATAAATAGAAGCTGAATTGCTGTGAAGGGATTAATCCAGTCGAAGATCAGGGCAAACAGAATGGCGATAATCGCACCCAGGTTGCCTGAAAATAAATAGGCGATCGCTTTTTTGATATTGTCGAATACCGTTCTGCCTACAGACACAGCATTCACAATGGATACAAAATTATCATCAGTCAAAATCATGGCAGCCGCATCTTTAGCAACATCGGTTCCACTACCCATAGCAACACCGATATCTGCTTGCTTCAAGGCAGGTGCGTCATTTACGCCATCACCGGTCATGGCTGTGATTTTGCCTTTTCGCTGCCACGCCCGGACAATTCTGATCTTATTCTCCGGGGAGACTCGGGCGTACACACCAATCTGCTCAAGCTTATTATCCAATTCTGCGTCGGACATGGCGTCAAGCTCTTGACCGGTTACGGCAATTTCTTTTTCGGTCATAAGGCCGATATCACGTCCGATCGCTTGTGCGGTTGTCTTATGATCTCCAGTAATCATGATAGTCCGAATTCCAGCCTTCTTGGATTCTGCGATCGCTCCATAGACAGCTTCACGAGGGGGATCAATCATAGCTGTCAAGCCTACGAGCACCAGATTTTGTTCATCCTCAAGACCCACTTCAGTGACTGTATTTGGTACAGTTTTGTAAGCATAGGCAAGTACACGTAGTGCTCTGCTGGAGAATTCCTCATTGGCTTCAATGAAACGATCAAGAACCTCCGGTGTCATCGGCACTTCTTGTCCACTTAGTAGTACATGTGTACAAAGACTAAAGAGTACATCTGGTCCGCCTTTAGTGATCATTGCTTTTTGTCCGTTAAAAGTGTGTAAGGTCGTCATTAGCTTGCGATCCGAGTCAAAAGGAAGTTCGGCTTCACGAGGGAAATTATCGCGTATTTCCTTGTAATCTTTATTCATGCTGTTACTGAAGGCAATAAGTGCCACCTCAGTTGGATCGCCTAGTTCTTTACCATCTTCATTAATGTTAGAGTCGTTACAAAGCACGGCAATGTGTAGGAGGCGCCGGGCTTCCTCAGACCATTCTTCGGGCTCTTGATTGAATTGATCACGATCACCTTCCGGTAAAAAGTAATCTACAACCGTCATTTTATTTTGGGTCAGAGTACCGGTTTTGTCCGTACAGATGACACTGGTTGATCCAAGTGCTTCGACGGCTGGCAGCTTACGAATAATCGCATGTTGCTTAGCCATTTTGTTCGTTCCTACGGATAAGACAATCGTTACGATCGAGGATAGAGCTTCAGGAATAGCGGCGACTGCCACCGCGACTGCAAACATTAGGGCATTCAGGATGGCTTCCGTGGTATCCACTGTATCATTCGACAGCCAAACACGTCCGGCTTGGATGGCAAAGATCAAAACGGACAGCACGATAATCGCTACACCCAGCTGCTTGCTAAAGGTTTCGAGCTTACGCTGTAGTGGCGTCTGCTTGGCTTCGGCGCTCTCGATGAGTTCGGCAATTTTGCCGATTTCGGTTGTTAGTGCAGTTCCTGTTACTACAAGAGTTCCACGGCCATATACAACCAAAGAACCGCTAAACGCCATATTACGACGGTCCCCGAGTGGAGATTCCTTCGAGATGGTATCCGTATGCTTCTCTACAGCTTCGGATTCTCCGGTCAGCATGCCTTCATTGATCTTCAAGCTTCCAGATTCTATGATACGGCCGTCGGCTGGTACGAAATCTCCAGCCTCCAGTAATACGATATCACCGCGAACAAGCTCTCTGGCAGGGACGGTTTTTAAGGCTCCATCCCGCAACACTTTAGCCTCGGGTGCCGACATCTGCTGCAAGGCATCGAGTGAACTCTCTGCTTTACGAGTTTGGATGACACTTATAACTGCATTGAGAATCAACACGAGGAAAATGATAAGCGACTCCATAACTTGACCCATAACAATCTGGACAATGGCCGCAATAAGCAGTACGACCACCATAGGGTCCTTGAAATTTTCAAGAAAAAGCTTCCAGAGGGGATCTTTTTTCTTTCCTTTTAATTCATTGTAACCATCACGTTCCAGTCGTTTGTCGACTTCTGCCGACGTAAGCCCGTTAGTTGTACTCTGCACTTCCTGTAAACTGTCTGTTACATTTTTGCGGTAATACTCCACTAATGATAGCTCCTCTCCGCTGTACTGTGTCTTTTTTTTAGGTCTCATAAGCTTCGATTTACTGCATAAGTGCACATAACTGCGTGTTCTACACAAGTATGGTATACCAGTTCGTCAAATCAGTAGACTTCAGGACCTATCTTCAAACTTACGATTCAACTTGACGCAAGTTTCAAAATATGGAGCTTAGTATGCGCATATCTAAAAAAAGATCATTCGTAATCGTCCATATTGTGAAATCTTTTTAATGAATTGGGAAGGCATAGGGAATTCCTAGATCTTGCGTGTGTTTTCCTATGATTATGGGGGATAACACCTTTAGTATTAGTATAGTTGTGGATAGAATTGGAAGGTAAAATAATGTGAGTATACATGTAAGCGTTTACAAGTTGGGGGGCGATTAATAGCAAGAAAAGATGTTTCTGCAAAGAGTGCAAAGGGGTAGCACTGTTTCGTATTTTCTGATTTTAGACCGGATTGAGGGCTGTTACAAGGAATTGTAGGCAATTCGCTAATGCTAAAGACCAAAATTAGGAGGAATGCTGCAAATGAACAAAATGCTTAAACAAGTCATCTCGATCTTACTCGCAATCGCGATACTTATACCGTCAGGTTTGTTTGCTCCGGTTACGGAAGCTGCGACATCTGAAATTCCTGTACTATTGTATCATCGTATTGTCGATACAGCGACGAATGAATGGACAGATACAAGCGTAGATAAATTCAAGAGCACTATGAAATATCTTTATGATAACGGCTATAATACATTGACTGCGGATCAATATGTGAACATTAAAGCCGGTGTCGAGGCAGCTCCTGCCAAACCGATTTTACTCACTTTCGATGACGGGACTCCTGACTTTGTTACCAAAGCTCTTCCGGTATTGGATCAATACGGTATGAATGCTGTGGCATTTATTGTCACTGGATGGATTGGTGCTGGCTACAGCATGTCGCATGCGCAACTGCAAGATTTAGCGACCAACCACCCGAATATTAGTATCCAGAATCATACGGTTGACCATGCTGAAGCTAAATGGAAGACCATGACAAAGGCGGATGCTTCCGCAGAATTAGCTGAGGCTAATAATTATCTTAAAGAAATCACGAATAAAGATCCTCTTCTTTTGGCTTATCCTTATGGCGACTTCAATTCTGATGTTCAGTCTGCAGCTGCAGCGAACGGTATCAAGTACTCCTTTAAAGTAGGGTATCCTAATCAGGGGGATCATGCGCTTGGGCGTTATTACGTACAAATGGGCACAACATTATCCGAAATTGCTAATTGGATTGGTGGACCTGCACCCGGTACGACAGCACCCTCAAGTCCGGTAACGGTTTATCATGAAACCTTTGCGAATGGTAAAGGAGTTGCTATGCAATCAGGGAACGCAAGCTTGACGACAGTCACGGACAAGGTTTTTGCGGGAAATGCTGATGGGGCAGCTTTATATGTTAGTAATAGAGCTAATGACTGGGATGCGGCTGATTTCAAATTCAGCAACATAGGCCTGGTAAACGGTAAAACATATACGGTAACCGCATCCGTTTATGTTGATGCTGACGTAATTGTACCTAGTGGTGCTCAAGCATATCTGCAAACCACTGGAGGCGACAACTATGGACTTTTGACCAATGTGAATTATGAAGCGGGGAAAGAGATTACCTTAACGAAAGAATTCATAGTGGATACGAGCAAGTATTCGAATTTACGAATTCAATCGAACTCAGACGGAAAAGCTGTACCGTTTTATGTCGGTGATCTATTGATTACCGAACAGGTCACTACAGAAGAGCCAACTAGAGAACCGGCGTTACCTTTTACCACTGTTACTTTCGAGGATCAAAAGGCAGGCGGTTTTGAAGGTAGAGCAGGTACTGAAACGCTGACCGTTTCTAACGAAGCGAATCATACGGCTGGCGGTTCCTTCGCTTTAAAGGTAGAGGGTAGAGCAGATACATGGCATGCGCCTTCATTAAATGTGGAAAAATATGTTGACAAGGGCTACGAGTATAAAGTTTCCGCTTGGGTTAAGTTGATCGAACCTACAAGTGCGGAGCTTAATCTTTCTACTCAAATTGGTAAGACGAGTCCTAGTTATCCTTCAATTAGCTCGAAGACTGTTAGCACAAGCGACGGCTGGGTTAAGCTAGAAGGTAAATATCGTTATACCAGTGTAGTAGATGAATACTTGACCATTTATGTACAAAGTTCGAACAGCAAAACGGCATCCTATTATATCGACGATATCACATTTGAAAAGGTAGGATCTGGCCCGATCGAGATTCAAAAAGATTTAGCTTCGATCAAGGATACTTATAAAAATGACTTTCTGATTGGAAATGCTATATCGGGCGGAGATCTGGATGGTATTAGACTGGATCTTCTCAAGATGCATCATAATCTCGTTACCGCTGAAAATGCAATGAAGCCGGATCAGGTTTATTCTTCACCAGGCGTGTTTAACTTTACCGCACAAGATATACTTGTTGATAAAATTTCGGCTGAGGGACTGAAGCTCCATGGACACGTACTGGCATGGCATTCGCAAACCCCGGATTGGCTAAATACAACAACAGATGCGAATAAGAACAAGATTCCTTTAAGCCGGGAAGAAGCTCTCAAAAATTTGAGAACCCATATCAAAACCGTTATGGAGCATTTTGGCGACAAGGTGATTTCATGGGATGTTGTCAACGAAGCGATGAACGATAATCCTTCTAATCCAACCGATTGGAAAGCCGCGTTGCGTTCAGCCCCTTGGAAAAGCGCCATCGGAACAGACTACGTAGAGCAAGCGTTCCTGGCGGCAAGGGAAGTACTGGACTTGCATCCTGAATGGAACATTAAGTTGTATTACAATGATTACAATGATGACAATCAAAATAAAGCACAAGCCATCTATAGTATGGTCAAAGAAATCAATGATAAGTACGCACTGGAACACCCTGGTAAACTTCTTGTAGATGGTATTGGCATGCAAGCACACTACAATCTCAACACGAACCCTGAGAATGTAAAACTGTCATTGGAGAAGTTTATTTCTTTGGGTGTAGAAGTAGGTATTACAGAGCTTGATATTATGGCTGGAAGTAACTCTACAATTACCGAGCAACAAGCGAATGCTCAGGGGTATCTATATGCACAGCTGTTTAAAATCTACAAGGATCATGCAGAAAATATTTCGCGTGTGACATTCTGGGGTCTGAGTGATGGCACAAGCTGGAGAACTGAAAATAGTCCATTACCGTTTGATGGTAACTTGCAAGCTAAGCCAGCTTATTATGGTGTAATCGATCCAGATAAATTTATAGCAGAGCATACACCTGAAAGCGTAAATGCTAATCATTCAACTGCTAAATTTGCAACGCCTGTAGTTGACGGGACTGTTGATGCGGTTTGGAATGACGCTGTGGAAATGCCGATAGATCGCTATCAAATGGCGTGGCAGGGAGCGAGCGGAGTAGCAAAAGCACTCTGGGATGATGAAAATCTGTATCTTTTAGTTCAGGTCAAAGATGCACAGCTTAACAAAAGCAGTGAATATGCACATGAACAGGATTCCGTGGAAATCTTCCTGGATCAAAACAATGCAAAAACAAGCTTCTATCAAAGCGATGACGGGCAGTATAGAGTCAATTATGATAACGAGACTTCATTTAGTCCGGTAAGTATAGCAGAAGGCTTCGAATCGGCTACACAGATTTCCGGCACAAACTACACGGTTGAGGTCAAGATTCCTCTTCAAGGGATAAAACCGGCTAACGATACAAAGCTCGGGTTTGATGTACAGATTAATGACGCTAAAGACGGTATCCGTCAAAGTGTTGCTGCTTGGAATGATACGACCGGTACCGGATATATGGATACCTCCGTTTTCGGTGTGCTTACCCTTCAAGGTAAATCTACTGGATCGGAGCCAACACCAACACCAACACCGACACCTGCTCCAACAAATGAACCATCAGGTAACGGTAACTCTGTTAGTGTTGTAACAACTCCACAGCCTGTAGAAATTGTGAACAAAGCGGGTGTTGTTACGATAAAACCGGCGCTGAAATCCAGTAACGGGCGCACCATAGGTTCGATCTCCAGTGACAGCTTGAAAAAAGCGCTTGAACAAGCTATTCCTGCGGCAAACGGCAAGAAGCAAATCGTTATTGAAGTGCCAAAGCAAACGGATGCGAAATTGTATGATATACAATTACCTGCCCAAAGCTTGACGGGTAATGAAAATTATGAGCTATTGCTGAAGTCGGAAAAGGCTACAATTCAAATTCCAAGCAATATGCTGTCCAATGTAAAAGATCTTGCTGAGCAGGTGACCATTCGTATAAGTGAAGTTTCTGCGGACAGCCTGAGTGCAGTAACCCGCAATTTGATTGGCAACCGTCCGGTTATTGATCTAAGCGTAGTATCAGGTGATAAAGTTATTCCGTGGAATAATCCTGATGCACCAGTAACGGTAGCCATTTCGTACACACCGACAGCGGAGGAATTAAATAATCCAGATTCCATCGTTGTGTGGTACATTGACGGTAAAGGCAACATAGTACCGGTTCCTAACGGCCGATATGATGCTACAACTCAAACGGTTGTATTTCAAACGACCCACTTCAGTATTTATGCAGTAACCTTTGTAAATAAACACTTCGGAGACCTGCAAAACGTGTCTTGGGCAAAACAAGCTATAGACGCTATGGCTGCTCGCGATATCATTAAAGGGACTGACATGAATAGCTTCTCGCCTACAGCTTCTATTAAACGGGCGGATTTCGTTGCTCTTCTCGTAAGGGCACTTGAACTAAAGGGAACTGGTAAAAGCACTGCATTGTTCGGTGATATCCAAAAGACAGACTATTATTATGATGAACTGGTCATCGCGAAGGAACTGGGAATTGTGACAGGTTTAGAAGATGGTACGTTCAGACCAAACAGCAGTATTTCCCGGCAGGATATGATGGTGCTGACTGCGCGTGCGCTAGCGGCATCCGGCAAGCAAATCAAGGCGAGTGGAACTTTCAATGCTTATCTGGATGAAGCAAGCATCTCCAGCTACGCGAAAGACAGTGCATCATTGTTGATCAAATTTGGAGTTGTGAACGGTAAGAATGGTCGAATTGCACCAAACGACACGCTTACCCGTGCTGAAGCAGCAGTTATCTTGTACCGCATCTGGAAGCTGTAGGCTTAGCTTAGAGAGAAAGTCTTTATAGGCGGTTACAAGATATAATCAAAAAAACGTAAACGACAGAAAACAGCGATTCTCCTATCCATGGAGAATCGCTGTTTTTGTTTTTGAATAGGACACAACGGATATGGGCTATGCCAGAAATGAGTTCAAGGGGTGCACGTAAGGAGTGCCAGAGCCCGGGTTTATTTGCTTCTTTATAGGAGTTGCTTTTTGTTCCTCTGCTTCAGGGTCAAACCTGTAGAATTATGGGGAAATCTTCCACATATTTCTACATTAAAAGATCATGTGGATGGAGTATAGGGAAATCCTCCCTATAATTCAGCTGAACTCGGTGTGTTTTATTGAAATTTGGCAATATATAGGGAGGAATTCCGTATAATCTGCTCATATAACAGCTGTGAGCTAATTTATAGGGGGGATTTCCCTATAACACGTTCCACCTAAGCAACATGGTCCTCTACACTAGAGTCTTTACTCGCCAAACCACCGAAAATCTGTGGAACGTACAACAAGATGTGCTCCGTAAACTACAAATTTAAACTAACAGAAGCTAACTCACCCCACAGGGTAATTTGTTCGTCGATCAATATAGAGAGGAATTCTCTGACACAGGAGAACTGTCCTCTTCTTATTTATTACCTTCTCCCTTGGCATTGAGCATGGCGATTAGCTTATCGCCCTCTACGTCGAGGTTCGGAAGCAGACGGTCTAGCCATTTCGGAAGCCACCAGGCTTTGTCGCCGAAGACGGCCATTACTGCCGGAACGAGCGTCATGCGGATGATGAAAGCATCGATTAGGATGCCAAAGGCCAGTGCGAATCCGATCTGCTTGATCATCGCATCAGGTGCGAAGATGAAGCCAGCGAAGACGGAAACCATGATTACGCCTGCTGCAAGCACGACGCGGCTAGCGAGATCGTAACCGTGAACGACACTGTCGTTGCCATGACGTCCATGGACGTAAGCCTCGCGCATGGAGCTGACCAGGAATACCTGATAATCCATCGCCAGTCCGTACAGAATACCAGTGACCAAAATTGGCATAAAGCTTAGCAGTGGGCCTCCCGTGTCAAAACCAAACAGGGAGTGCAGCCATCCCCACTGGTATACGGCCGTGGTTAGGCCAAAAGTAGCGAGGATACTGAGAATAAAGCCTACCGTCGCCTTGATCGGAACGATGACTGACCGGAATACGAGTAACAGAATAATTAGTGATAGAATTACGATGATGCCAATATACAGGGGAAATGCGTCGGATAGCTTGGAAGACATATCAATATTGATCGCAGTGAAACCGGTCACGCCAAGTGTTACATCATTTGCTGATGCGAGGCTTGAAGCGGGATCACGCAGATCCTGCACCAGATCTCTAGTTTTTGTATCTGTAGGGCCGGTTTTAGGGATTAGACTGATAATAGCAATATCTCCGGTTGCGTTGACGCCCATCGGGGATACCAGCGTGACGTTATCATGCATTTGCAGTTCTTGAACCAGCTTGCCAAGTGTCTGCATTGAAATCTTGTCGGACGGATTGTTTGGTTGGGCCACAAGTAGCAGCGGACCGTTGAACCCTTCGCCGAAACCTTTGGAGATGATGTCATAGCTCTGACGTGCTGGAGTGTCCAGATTTGCCGAAGCGCCAGAAGGAATACCTAGCTCCATTTTGGTTACTGGAATCGCCGTCGTGCTAAGAACCAAGACCACTAGAACAATGATAGCCCAGCGGTATTTTACCGTTGCGTTCGCCCAGCGGTGTGAGAACCCGTGACGGGCTTTGTTCGCGGAAGCTAGGTTCTTTGAACGTGCCTTGGCGGTGCAGATCCGTTCGCCGACCAGACCCAAAAGCGCGGGCAGCAGGGTAAGCGCCAACAGAACAGTGATCAGCACGCTGACAGCAGCAACGAGAGCCATCGTTGATAAGAAGCCGATGCCGATGACCAACATACCGCAAAGGGCGATGATGACGGTCAATCCGGCGAAGAATACTGCACTTCCGGCGGTACCGACCGCTCGGCTTGTTGCTTCCTTGGCACTTAAATTCTCATCGAGAATTAACCGCCGCTGCCGGTTCACGATAAATAAGGAGTAGTCGATACCGACAGCCAGACCGATCATGACTGCGAGAATGGGTGTAATGTCATTCATGTGCACAATATTCGAAAGAGCAAAAGCACCGCCGACGCTAATCGCGACGCCAAGGAGCGCGGTGATCAGCGGCAGTCCGGCTGCAACAATCGAACCGAGTGTAATAAACAGCACAACTGCTGCGACGGCTACGCCGATCGCTTCCGTAGATCCGATGGACGGTGTGCTTTTGAGCGAATCACTCGGAATGGCTGTGATCCCGGAGCCTGCCTGTTCGACTTCGGTTACAGCCTTAATCACGTTATCTGGTACAGAAGAGGGGAGTGATGTCTGCTGAACAGTGAACTGGAATTGGAACAGGGCGATGCTACCGTCGGCGGACAGCATGACGCCGGGAACCGGAGCACCATCAACGATTAGTGGCCCGTAAGGAGCTGCCTGAGCTGCCGCAGTAGCTTGACCCGCAGCGTCTGTCTGACTCGCAGCCGCTGAAGGGTCCGCAGTGGCAGTTTGGCCACCAGCAGCTGCTGTTGGGTCTGCTCCTGCAGCTTGCGCCGCCGCCGCGGCTTGCGCGGCCAGTTCAGCAGGATTGATGATATAGTCCATGCTGTAGACATCATTTATAGCCTTCAGAATCAGTGCTGATCTCTCCGGCGTATCTAGCCGTTCTCCATCAGGCGCGGTGAAGGCAACGCTCGCCTGACCGCCAGCAGCCGCTGGAAGTTCCTTGACCAGCATATCCAGTACTTTTTGCGATTCAGTGCCTTCAATTTTCATTTCCGAACTGGACTGGATGCCATTGATACCAAGCAGGGCGCCTATAACACCGAGAATAAGAATCCAAGCCGTAAGGAAATACCAAGGCTTGGAATAAGCTGATTTACCTAATCGGTAAAGAAATGTAGACATAGTATGGTTTCTCCTTTGTATCTCTAAATTAGAAGCCGTTGCGTAAATATGTAAACATGGAATTCAGATATTGATCGAACGATATGGCATCGGAGTATTCATCCTGCGCTTCACCTGGTAGCATGACGTTTAGACGTCCATCCAGAATCGGCACGAACGCTCCGTAAACGGCACCAGCAAGAAGATGTGTATATCCGTCGGCATAGCGTCCATGAGTGAACTGTTCGAGCACTTCCTGAGCGGCAATCTGCAGGCGGCGGAATACGCTGAGGATATAAGGCTCTAGCGACTGGTACTGATTAGCCAGCGATACGAACTGCCGCAATTGATACAGGAACTCGGAAGTAAACTGCAGCTTGAACAATTTATATAGGGCATCCAGCGGTGTTGCATCTGGTGGCAGGTCCTCGAATAACTTGCTTTGACCCTCTCTTGAAGAGTTGCTGATAAAATATGCGGCTACCGCCTCCTCTTTACATGAGAAGTAGTTGGCAAAAGTCCGCCGGGAGTAGCCGGCCTTCTGGACAACGTCGTCGACGATGAAGCCGTCCATTCCTAGTTCAAGCGCAAGCTCGAAGGCGGATTTGGCTAAGGCATAGGCCGTAGCTTCTTTTTTTTTGTCACGCAGCGTCTGTTTGGGGTTCAAGTTATATGTGATCTCCTTTCTTAAGTACAGAGGACATTCTGTGCTCTATTTTCTATTTTTATATTATTGCCCAAAGGGCAAAATTGCGCAATGGGCAATTTTTAGATCATTTAGGCCATGCAATAGAGAATGAAACGAGTGGAGGTTATATTTAGGATACAGGGTAGTGAGCCGCCCGAGCTTGTAAGCAAGGTAGTTGTCAGACTTAAAAGAGATCAGCAATGATTAACATCGCTGATCTCTTTTGCAAGTTGGTTTAAATAGTGCTAATTGCTTCTATATTAAGCTTCTTTAGCAATAATTTTTTTGAGCTTCACTTCGGGTTCTTGCTCCGGATCAGGCGCTTGCCCAACATGTTTAATGAAGAAAGAGAGCAGCAGCCCAAGAATGCCGATACCAACAATAATAGATAGGAATCATTGATCCCTTGAATGGAAGCTTCCATAATCATATGTTCTTGTGTTCCGTTCTATGTGCTGCCCGAAGCCAGCATCTCCTTCATATGTGTTGTAGTACGGCTTGTCATTACAGTGACAAGTAGGGAAGTCCCCACGGCGCCAGCCGAGAGAGTAAGATGAATAACACAGCGCAACACATTGCCGTTTGGTACGGTTCAGCAGCCTTAATTGGCACAGTTATTTCTTGGCTTCGAGATGACATGCCCTACACGCCGGTGTATCTTGCCAGACAGATTAGTATGCTGCGTGCCAACTAATCAAATGAATACGATCAAAAGAAAAAGCCGCGCATTATTGCGTGGCTTTTGATGTACAGAGCGGGTAACTCACTGCACACTGAGATTATCCCAGTTGACTTGGAATTCCTTCAGCATGCCTTCTTTGGTCAGCTTGCCACCGAGATACCCTTGGATGCTGCTGGATAATTCCTGCGGCATCCCGTTCGGCAGACGGGTCCAGTTCCAGGTCAGCGCTTGATCCTTATCGGTATAGGTCAGCACCTCGGCGCCCAGCGCTCCAAGATCTTCTTCGGTGCCCTTAATGCTGTCGAGCGCAGGGATGAACTGGAATTCCTTAGTGATATACTTTTTCCCAGTCTCGGAGGTGACCAGCCAATCCAGGAAGACCTTGGCTTCCTCCTTAACGGGGGAGTTTTTATTGATCACCCAATTGCTTGGCACGCCTACATACAGCTTGTCATTGTCTTCGGGGGTGTCATCAATGGGCATCGGTAGGATACCCAGATTTAGATTAGGATCGATGCCGTCGATCTGTCCTTGCGTCCAGTTGCCCTGCTGCATCATCGCGGCTTCTCCGCTCGCTACCATTGTGACTTGGGTATTATAATCGGTCGAGAGTGGATTCTTGTTGCCATACTCTACAGTAAGGTCCAGCAGGTCGATCCATTTGGAGAAAACCGGGTCTCCAGCGAAAGTTTTGGTGCCGTCCGTAAGTCCGGCGATAAATGCTTCGGGATCTGGCTGCTGGGCGAAAGCTACGTTCACATTATGATTGCCGAGCACGAACCATTCCTGATATCCATTTGCAAAAGGTGTGATGCCTGCTGCCTTTAACTTCTCGGAGGCTTCGCGCAGAGCGGTTAGAGTTAAGGGTTTCTCGGTGATGCCTGCTTTCTTAAACAGGTCCTTATTATAGATGAAGCCGTATCCTTCGAGATTCATCGGCATGCCATAGAGCTTGCCATCTGCGGTCATCTGTTCTGCAGCTAGGGGCTTTACATCCTTGGCCCAAGCTTCACCGCTTAAATCCTCCAGATATTCCATCCACATATCACGTTCATTGTTGCCGCCGATGGTGAAGATATCCGGTTCATCTCCAGATGAGAACTTGGCGCGTAGGGAGGCGCCGTAATCGGTCCCGCCACCCACGCTTTGCACCTCCAGCTTAATATCGGGGTGTTCCTTCTCAAATTCAGTCTTAAGCGAAGCTAGCGCTTCAGATATTTCAACCTTGAACTGGTAGATGTGCACAGTTTTAACTCCATTCGCATTGTCGCTGTTATCTCCGCAGCCGGCTGTCAGACCAGCCAGCAGCAGGGAGCATGCGAGGAGAATTCCACGTTTGGTTCTCATATTCATCATCCTCTCTGGCTGAAAATAACATGTATCGTTAGCCCTTTACAGAGCCTTGGGCAATGCCTTCAATAATATATTTTTGCATCGCTAGGAAAAAGATGACCACGGGCGTAATCCCGAGCACAAGTCCCGGAAGTGCCAAATCCCATTGCTTCGTATATTGTCCGAAGAAGCTATAAGTGGCGATGGGAATGGTGCGAAGCACCGGGTCCTGCAGAATAAGCGAAGGCATCAGGTAATCGTTCCAGATCCACAGGGTATTCAGAATAATGACAGTGACAATAATCGGCTGCATGAGCGGAAGCACAATCCGGAAAAAGGTACCATAAGGACTGTTGCCGTCTACTCTCGAAGCCTCCTCAATATCAAGAGGTACCGATTTGACGAAGCCATGGAATAGAAACACAGTCATCGGGGCGCCAAATCCAAGATACGCTAAAATCAAACCTGCGGTTGAATCCATGACGCCCAGACCGCTAACAACTTGCACCAGCGGGATCATGATCGCCTGAAACGGAATAACCATAGCGGCCACTAAAGCGATATAAAGTATGCGGTTATATAAGCTGTTATTGCGGACCATTTTGTAAGCGCACATAGAGCAGAGGAACGCTAGCAGAATATTACTAATCACCGTGATAATAAAAGAGTTCATAAAGGCACGAGGAAAATTGATAGCTTTCCAAGCTTCGGCGTAGTTGCTCCACTGGAATACGGAGGGCAGCGCAGCGGAATCCGAAAGAATCTCACTATAGCTTTTAACCGAGTTAGCAAGCAGAAAGTAAAACGGTACTAGGAATAGAAGGCCCAGCAGGATCACAATTACTTCGACCAGAAGCAGGGGCACATTGAATTTCTTGGCGGTAGTCTCCATTACAGCTCCACCTCTCTTTTCTTGGTTGCTCTAACCTGTAGCAGGGAGATTGCGGCCACAATGATGAAGAAAATCATCGCTTTCGCGGAGCCCATCCCGAATCGGCTAATAGTATAGGCCTCATTGTAAATATTTAACGCTACAGATTCGGTAGCTTTGAAGGGACCACCCTTGGTCAGCGACAGGTTAAGATCGAACAGCTTAAACGACCAAGAGATAGAAAGGAACAGACAAACGGTTACTGCTGGCATAACCAGCGGGATGGTGACATGGCGTAAAGCCTGAAAGCGTCCGGCACCATCCACTTTTGAGGCTTCAATCAGGCTTTTGGGAACGTTGTTGATTGCAGAAATGTAGATGACCATTAGGTACCCTGCATTTTGCCAGACAAATACGATCACAATCGCCCAGAAGGCCGTCCCTCCGGTGCCCAGCCACGGAAGATTAAAGAAGGACCAGCCCGTAGCCTGTCCAATCGAGGAGAATCCTCTGACAAAAATAAACAGCCAGATGAACCCGAGCAATAGCCCACCAATGACATGAGGGACAAAAAAGACCGTTCTCAGAACATTGCGCGTGAACAGCTTGCGGGTCAGTACATAAGCGAGTGCGAAGCCGAGCAGATTGGTCAGTACCAGACCGAAGAAAGTGAACTTCGCCGTGAACCAGAATGAATGAAGAAAGGAAGGGTCCTTTGTGAAGATATGTAGATAATTCCGGAGTCCGGTCCACTCCACATCACGTGAGATTCCGTTCCAACTGGTAAAAGAATAATAGAGTCCTAAAAAGAAAGGAATCAGCACAATCATAAAGAAAAACAAGGAAGTCGGCCCGACAAAAACAAACTGCTGCATCAGGCGTGATCTTTTTCTATGGTCCATCGTTCCTCACCCCTTTTGGTTAATGTAAACTTTTCATTCTATAACCGGATTGGTGATTAAGCGAAACAAACATACTTGAAATTATCGCTGTTCAGAATGATTTCAACACAGGCTTGACAGCCCTTTCAAAGAATCGGTATGGTGGACTTGTCAGACTAATAGGGGGTTGATGCGCATGTCAGGATTGCTAGGCAATCATTTTGTTACCCAGATTGGAATATTGGTGAATGATGTTGAGAAGGTAAGTACGGCATATGCGGAGTTTTTTGGACTCAAAAAGCCGGAAATTATCGTTACAGATACAGAAGATGTTGCACAGACACGGCATAATGGCGTGGCTACGCAGGCGCGGGCTAAGCTAGCTTTTTTTGATATGGGCTCTTTGCAGCTGGAATTGATTGAACCGGATCATGAGCCGAGTACGTGGCGGGATTACTTGAATGAACATGGTGAGGGACCTCATCATATTGCTTTTATAGTTGATGGAATGAAAGAAAAGATAATACTGCTAGAAGGAAAAGGCTTCCCGCTCCAGCAAAAGGGTGAGTATACCGGGGGGCGTTATGCTTATATGGACACTTTCAAGGAGTTAAAGGTGATTGTAGAGCTGCTAGAGAACGATAAGGATAACTGGGAGGAATAATTATGAATATTATCATTACCGGTGCTGGTCGTGGACTAGGTTATGAACTGGCTGCTGAAGCGCTGAAGCGTGGCCATGGAGTTATTGCTGGGGTTCGCCGTCCCGCTCAGGAACAAACAGCGCTATCCCAGCTTGCTGAAACTTATGGAGATAAGCTTACCATCGCTGCGCTGGACGTGACGGACGAGGCGGGAATCGCGGCACTTGCTGCGAGTCTACAAGAACAAGGACGGACGCTCGGTGCCATTATTAATAATGCGGCGGTGCTCAGCGCACGTGATACATCGATTGAAGCGTTGGATTTCCAAGATATGCGCACAACGATGGATATTAATCTGTATGGACCAATGCGGGTGGTTAAGCATTTCTTGCCGCTACTTACGGAACCTGAATGCTCGATCATCAATATATCGTCGGAAGCAGGAAGTATCACGAATGCTTATCCGAACGACTATCCTTATGGCATTTCCAAAACGGCGCTCAATATGTTCTCACAGCAGCTGCATGTGTATGTAAAAGAACGCGGGATTCAAGTGCTCAGCGTGCATCCCGGCTGGATGCATACGGATATGGGCGGGGCAGAGGCACCGACAAATCCAAATCATAGTGCCGAGGGGATCCTAGACCTGATCGAGAAGCGAACTACACCGGAAGGTCATTTCATGTTTGTAGATTATACGGGTAAGGATATGAAGATTTAGGTGATATATAGGCTGAACTAAAGTTGCGAACAAAAATCTCAGTAGTCACTGCGGTGAATCATTGGACTTCCGGCCGTTGTTGTCCCCAGATTTCTTGATTGAACCGCTCGTCGCGGTGGAAATCTGGGGACAAAGACGGTCGCTAGCGCTCCTGCAGTTCCAATATTCCCCTCCGATCCTTCTCGCTATTCGTTATAATCTTTTATTCAGCCTATATAAATAGGAGTGGCAGTAGAAAGAACCTCGGTAATTGTGCCGAGGTTCTTTTGTCTAAACAACTGCTTATTTCTTAAGCAATAAATAAGCGAAATAAGGTACGCCGATTAGCGACACCATGATCCCTGCCGGAATGCCGTCAGGATCGACGAGATTGCGGCCAACGGTGTCCGCGATCAGAAGTAGCCAGCCGCCCAGCAATACAGCGACGGGAATAAACATCTGATTGCGCGGGCCGACTAGCGATTTCGCAATATGTGGAGCCATCAGTCCGATGAAGGCGATCCCGCCTGTGACAGAAACCGCGGAGGCGGAAGCTGCAACTGCCGTGAGAATTAGAACGATACGTTCACGTTCGAGATTCAGCCCGACACCAATGGCAGAGACTTCACTTAGGCTGAGCAGGTTGAGTCGCTGTGCTTTGTACAGGGTAAAGGGAACTAGTAAGATCAACCAAGGCAGTAAAGCCCAAATGAATGGCCAATCTGTACCCCATATATTCCCTGCGATCCATTTTGCAATAAAATCTACCTTGGCACGATCCGCGGACGAAATGATCACGATCATAACGCCAGACAACGCTAGGGAGAACCCTACCCCAACGAGCACCAACCGAACAGGATCAAGCCCCTTAGTACGACTATATGAAAATAGATAGATTAACGCTGCCGTAAGTAAAGCCCCTATAAAAGCAACCAGCGGCAGCGCATAAATGAATGATCCAGCGCTAACCGGGAAAAAAAGAAAGAAAACAGCGACAGCCACACCCGCGCCAGAGTTGATACCAATAATACCGGGGTCGGCTAGATCGTTTCGTGTAACGCTTTGCAGAATGGAACCGGATAACGCCAAGGCCATGCCTGCCAGCAGTGTAATCAGAATCCTCGGCAATCTTACAGAGAATAATACAAAGTCCTCTTTAAAGGTTCCATGCCCGAACAGAACCGGAAGCAGTCTGTCAAAAGATAGGGAGGAGTATCCGATTCCCATGCTGACGATTGCTGTTAGCAGAATCAATCCGGTGCATACACATAGGATAATACGTTGCTTTCGCACGGGTGCAGAGGAAATCATGAGAGTGTTTTACCTCCTTTCCGAACAACAAACAAGAAGAAAGGTAGCCCAAGCATAGCTACGACGGCGACCACTGGCGTCTCATAAGGTGCATGGATTGTCCGTCCAATTGTATCCGCGAGAAGCATGAACGATGCACCCGTAAAGATCGATATCGGCAAAATATACCGGTAATCGGTACCGACAATTTTACGGACAATATGCGGAATCATCAGCCCTACAAAAGCCATATCCCCAATTAGAGCGACCGATGCTCCAGTCAGCAGAATAATAAGAGTGAATAGTATCCCTTTAACCATAGCGAGATTTTGTCCTAATCCGATGGCTACCTCGTCACTTAAGCTGAGAATGGTTAACTGGTTTGAAAATATTAATGCCACCACAATGCCGATGAGAATAACGGGTGCGATAGCCTGAAGCTGACCCCAGGTTGTACCGATCAATCCACCCGCTGTCCACATCGATACATCCTTGGATATTTTGAAGGCAATGTTTATGCCACTTGAGATAGCATACAGAAAGGCAGATACCGCTGCACCGGCGAGTACGATTCGAATCGGAGAGAAGCCACCTTGGCGCACAGAACCGAGAACAAGCACTAGCACGGCTCCTAGGGCAGCGCCAAAGAAACAAGCAATCATGGTACCAAAATAATTCAGTCCCGGCAGAAATACAAACGTAAGAGCCAGCGCCATATTCGCGCCCGAGGTCAGACCGAGCAGGCCTGGGTCGGCTAATGGATTGCGTGTAACCCCCTGCATGATAGCACCGGATACGGCGAAGGCAGCACCGATCAGCATGGCGGCGAGTTCGCGAGGCAGGCGGATCTCACGCAGAATAAGAACATTGTCTGCCTTTGAATTTGAGGTGATGGCAAGCCACAGATCATTGAAAGTGGTTTCTTTAGCCCCGAATAGCATAGCAATCACGAGGCATATAACCATTACCAGCACGCTACCAAGCAGCTTATATAAAAATGGAATGGAAGTTTGCTTCGTAGTCATTATCTTTATTTTCCAAGAAATTGTTGTTCAAAGAATTCCAACTGGTACTCAAGGCTAAGCGGATCGTTAAAATAGAATGCTTTTGCATCAGCCTCGAAAACACGATTGTTTTTGACGGCAGGGATGCTCTTGTAGATTTCTGTATTCTGGAAGGAATTATCTTCATCCGCATTTTTACTGAAAATAACGTAATCGCCCAGATAATCCTTCAGCACTTCTGTCGAGACAGCAAAGAATCCATCCATTTTGGTGCTTTCTTTTACTGTTTCTGGCATGCCAAGCTTGAAGTCCCCATAGAGGAGTTCAGTTCCGCGGCCAAAGTTATACCCATATACATACAATTGCTTATTAAAGGTCTCAATAACAGAGACAGTTGCATTATCACCGATCTTCGCTCTGATTTCTTCACCCGCTTTTTTGGTGCGGGCACTAAAATCATCGACCCAAGCTTGAGCTTCTTTTTCTTTGTTCACCAATTTGCCGACTTCCAGCTGTTGGGTTAAGTAATCCACTTTATTATAAGTATAAGTAACGGTTGGTGCGATTTGCTTGAATTTATCGATATTCTTAATATCGGAGAGCCCGATGATCAGATCCGGCTGCAGTTCAATGATTTTCTCCAGACTTTCATCGCTAACCGCTTCTACGTCTTTTAGTTGCTCTTCAAAGCGTGGGTTAGTTTTGGACATTTCATCTACGCCCACAACAGGTACACCCAGTGCCATGACATTACCTGTTAAAAAACGGGTGAGTACAACAACACGCTGAGGATGTGTTGGAACCTCAACAGGTCCATCTTCGGATTGATAAGTAAAAGTCGCACTTTCTGACTCCGCAGCAGGAGTAGAAGATGGGCTGTTTGTAGGACTAGCATCATTCTTCGCCTGATTTCCCCCACAAGCACTAAGTGCAATCCCCATAATAAGTACAAACGGAATAAATATCTTTCTCATTAAATAATTCTCCCCTTTTTTGTATGACAGTGTTACTTTGAACAATTCAAACAGTGTAAATCAATCTTCAGCCTATGCCTTAGAGTGATTATGAGAATCATTCGCATTTGTAATCATTATAGGGATCACTTATGTGCCTAACCATGCCTTTTTGTTGGAAAAAAGACTTGGACTATTATTTGCCTCCGAATAAAGCTAACGCTCGTCCTAGTTGTAAGCGAATCGAAGCCGGGTTATAAGGCACCCAATCATCCAGATCAAGTAAATGGACTTTCTTCTGCTGCACTGCGGGAAGCTGGTTCCAATAAGGGGATTGAAAGATCGCTTCAGTATGCGCAGTAGAGCCTTTGGCATCCGGAAATACAATGACTAAAATTCGGTCTCCTGCATAATCTGCAAGATCTGAAACCCCGATCGAAATCGAATGGAACTGGTCTCCCAATCTTTTTATCTCGTTGTCAATCAAGGTCGGTGCTCTAAGTCCAAGGGATTGGTACATCACATAACCTACATTCCTTGCTCCGTAAACGAGTAGCTCCTCAGGCTTGATTACCAGAATGGTGATGATATCGTTAGCGGCTGTGCTCTGCTGTACTATTTCACGGGCTTCTAGCTCTTCTAGTTCAAAATCCTTCAGCCACTGCTCCGCCCGTTCACTCCGCTGAATGGCTCGGCCGATTAGGCGTAACTGATCTTTCCAGCCGATTTCGTTCCAAGAGATCTCCATAATAGGTGCTACCGCTCGCAGCTGCCCGGCCTTCAATCCGTATTCCTCCAGATGTTCTTTGGCCGCAATAATCAGTTCAACGTTGGCATCAAGTAATAGCGATCTGATCTGTTCAGCCGAGCTGTTTGTATTGATAAACTTCATCGACTGCGGTGGCTCCTGATCCGAAAGATTCAAATATTCACTACTTTCAGAGATGGTTACCGCAGGTTCTAAGCCAAGTAACAGCAAATGGCTTGCATAAGGGGTAAGCATTACGGCAACTCGCTGGAAAGAGCTTCGGCTGTAACCAGACGGAGATGCACCTGTCTGCAGCTTAAAACGACGACTGAGATAAAATTCATCCTTATAGCCTACCTTTAGCGCAATTTCCCTAAGCGTGCCTGAACCGTTAAGCAAAAGCTCCTTGGCACTATGAACCCGTAGCCGCGACAGATATTCGCTCTGGCTGAAGCCTGTCACCTGCTTAAACAGCGTTGAATAATGCGAGATGCTTACACCCGCAATGGCGGCTAAGTGCTCACGTGTTATTTTTTCGCTAAAGTGATTTTCCAGGTAAGAAATACTCCGTTCCATCGATGGTTGCTCGTTAACTGTATATCTGGCTTCCTGCTGTTCGAGCAATTGTAGAATAATCTGATGAAAGAGCATTTGATTCTGTACATGGCGTGTTTCTCGATCTGGCAGTCGGTGAAGATACAATTCCCTGACACTGGATACAATGGTAGGCTCATAAGGAAACAACAGCATATTTAAACTCGAAGCCATTTCGCTTTTCCGTATCATCGCACCGCCAGGTATAGCCTGAGTCTGCTCTTGAATCCAGATGGTGAGCTTATAGGCATGAAGCGGCTGCTGGAGATTTGTAATTAAAGAGGCATGAGTATTAGCGGGGAGAAGGATTACGCTTCCTTCCGTAAGCTCATAAGTCAGATTATTGACCTCAAGGCTCCCTTTACCAGCGGCCACTGCCAATAATGCGGTTAGATTCTCATGAATCTGAACTCTTGGTAGATTTGAGGTCCCATACATCGATTGAATGCTGCCAGCGTTATATAAAGGAAAATGAGATTCGGCCCATTCCGGGATAACGTTATTCAAAATAAGGCCTCCGTTACTTGAATATTTTCAAACTATAATGCTATGGATTGAACGGTATTATTGACGTCTGTGGAACTAATTATAACATCTTACCTTTTTAGATAAGCCTGTTAATTATCTGCCCTATATATTCTTTTTAAAGGATACGTCTGTCCAAGAGAAAGCATATTGGATCGAATATATATACTACCAGGTATTCTTTATTCATTTTAAAGAGGTGATTAAGATGAAAAAGCAGATAACCTCCACTAAGAAGCGAAGGCTTCTCGCCAGTCCTAAGCCCAAACGTAATCTGAATTCTAAAGCAACAGCCCAGACTATCAACTTCGCGGTTATTGGGGATAGCCATGTGGGATATGGGAATAGCGCAAGCATTTTTAGAAATCTTTTGCCAAAGGCTGTAGGGAGCGGGAATAAGAGGTTTGTTATTTTTGGAGGAGATAACACGCAAGCGGGAGCGAATCATGGAAATAATGCAAATGCCTATTACAAGGACTTCAAGGATACAGTAACTAGTACGCTCGGAAGTATCCCCTATAAAGCATCGATAGGAAATTGGGAGGCAAGTACCCAGTCCTTATTCAAGCAATATTTAGGTGCGGTAGAAGGGCAAATGAATTTCCCTGGGACACAGGGTAAGGTGAAGTACGTATGGCTTAATTGTGCTCTGGGTCTGTTCACTCCGGGAAGTATAAATATATTGAAAAATTTAGATGATCAGCATTTTTATATTATTGATTTTCATTGGCCTTTAAAAGTGAGCGGGATCACAGTCGATCCTAGCCATGTATTAAGCGCGGCGGAGACTGCTAAGTTTTTTGCAGCTATTCCTACGAAAGTGAGGGATAAAGTGTTAGCTATTTTCACACATCATGGACATTTGTTTTATCGAAAGCTTACTAATATATATCCAGGTTATACAAATACAAAATTCTTTGTGTGCGGATGTTCGGGTGATTATAAATGTAAGCCGAGTGGTGATCGCGGTTATTACAACGCCACATTAACCATCAATGGGACGGCATTAAATGTCGATGCTTTTAAGGTTGCGGTCACTTAGTGAAGAAGTGGATGCGTAAAAATAAAACGCTAATTTTCGGGAGAAAACCGAGATTAGCGTTTTTCTTTTATTAAAATAGCCCATTAATCAAGGAGTTACAGGTAAATAGTAAGTAAGCAGGATTACTTAACATATTTGTATAATAGTTTATATATGTATTGAATAAATTTATTTAGGAGGGCTACCCATGAAAGAACTATTATTTCATTCTTTAGAACAGGCGGGTGTGTCGGCTTACGGTGTAGAGCGCATACGTATAGCAGCTGCACAAATGGTTGAAGACAACATCACACCGGCACAAGTTATTGTTGCTGCGAGAAAGGGGACGCTACTGGTCCATCAAGCGAACGGGAAATTCGGTCCGGAGCCGGGCGCAGCGGAATTAACTGTAGATGCTATTTATCCACTGTGTTCCATAACAAAACTGTTTACGGCAACCGCTATAATGATGTTAATGGAACAAGGAAAGATTGGTCTAAACAGACCTGTTTCCGATTACATCCCCGAATTTACAGGTGAAGGCAAAACTAAGGTATGCGTGCATCACTTACTGACACATACCTCTGGCCTGGAAGGTGAGGTGATTTGGCAGAATGGACAAGCGAAACAGGAACAAGGGGATTACCCTCCACACGAACCTAATCAAGATCCTGATCAGCATAAGTACTTGTATGGCGGTTATGATGCACCGCTTAGTAACGAACCTGGTACGGTCATGTCTTATTGCGGGTATGGCTATGAGCTGTTGGGTGAAATCATCCGGCGCGTTAGCGGACAAGCTTATGATGTATTCGTAAAGGAAACTATTTTTCAACCGCTTGGCATGGAAAATACATATTTTCGGGTGCCGATAGAAGTACGGGACCAAGTAGTTAGACGTGCACCAGAAGCAGCGTGCGCGGAATGGGTGGACAGCGAGTATAATTTGAATTCCGTATCTGCGGGGGGCGGCGCTTACTCCACGGCTATGAATTTGGCTGTCTTTGGCCAGATGTTTCTTAACGGCGGGATATATAACGGAGTACGATTTCTTAGTCCGGTAACCGTAAAAGAAATGACCCGCAACCAAATTCCAGGCGTATCCTCTCAATATAGAGACGAGGTTTTTCCAGAAGCGTATTGGGGGTACGGATGGGCGATTAACGGCTCGAAGCGTGATGGTGGAGATTTGTTCTCTCCAGAAGCCTATTCACACTGGGGCGCGGCAGGTCCTTTCCTCTGCGTTGATCCGATTTATCAGACAGTTACGGTGCATTTATCCGTAGAGCTAGATCACCAGAAGCCATTTAAAAATATGTATGTGGATTACTTCAATAATACTGTTCTGGCAGCCATCACTGATCTTTAATCCTCTTTTTAGTTTTTTTGTCGTGTCATCTATACTTAAAGCGTGCTTTCCCAGTTTCTTCTGAATTGTTTAGGGGTGGTGCCAGTATATTTCTTAAACACTTTGGTAAAATAGCTCTGGTCATTGAAATGTAGCCTCGTAGCGATATCAGATAAGCTAATGCCCGGTAATTCGATTAATCGTTTGGCTTCTACAATCCGCTCGAATTGAATAAAATCACTGATCGTGAATCCTGTTTCCTTCTTAAATAATAGGGAGAGATAGCTTCTGTTCAATCCAGCGACTTCAGCCAGCTTATCTAAGGAGAGTTCCTCATATAAGTGATTAAAAATATAGTTCTGACAGAGAGCCACGGTGCGCGAAAGTTTCGCCATCCGGCTCTCTTTGACATGGTCAGCGAAATCGCAAAGCGCATTAAGAATAGCATGATCTACAGCGGGAACATCCTTTAGTTCTTCGATATGCTGGATATGAAAGTCGCTGAGGGTATAAGAAATCTCCCAATACAGCCCTCCATCTATAGCTGCACGAGTAGCGAGCGTAATACAGGATATCGCCAGATTTTTTTTGTTGCGTAAATGGCTCTTCTTGGAGAGAACTCCATAATTGTCTTCAGGGAAGGTTGCTTGGACACGAAGTAGCTCTGCTTTATTTCCATTTTTGATATGGTGAAATAGAGCTTTTTCCAGCATGGGTTCGTGGTGCAGCCATGTATTCTCACGTCGATAGGAAACATCCAAGTCCAAACTGCCTGCGGGAGGCTGTTTATGTTCAAGAGTTCGGGAGTCGAGTAGCAGTTCGCTAAGAGATAACGTCTTTCCGGTGACGAGCGAGTACATCAGCATAGCGGTATGGTAGAGTCTCATTCTATTCAGTACAGTCAAGCTGCGGTAGTATTGCATCCACTGCTCGTGAAGTCGGAGTGGAACCTCATGGTCGCGCATCAGACTTGCCATATTATCCTCTGAAAGTTGAGTATACAGTGTAGGACCGATCACAATGCTTCTCCCGTAACTGCAGTCTGAGGGCAGATAGAGAAAGATGTAATTCTCTAGAAAATTAGTGGTGCAAATGATCGGTATAGAGAAAGTTGAGCTATCGTGTTTAGAAATGTTCTCGCTTTTAGTAGAATCTACAATTTCTGAGAGTAGCTCATTGATGTTATGAACCCACGGGGCGCTCTCTGAAGAGGAAGGCAGCGCTAGCTCGATTCTCCGATTGGCGTCTAGCAGAAACACAGGAATTTGCAGCGATTCATACAACACTTTACAAATATATTGAGCGCCTTCATGATCGTCTAAATGATTCAATATTTTTCAGCCTCCTTGCCCAACCAGAATACCAAAAATACAATAATAATGCCATAAATGCAGCGTGAAGTAGATTAAAATGGGAATAGATACATTCAGAGGAGGTATTTTATGAAAACCAACATTCATGAACTCATATCACAAATGACCCTTGAGGAGAAAGCAGGACTCTGTTCGGGGCTTGATTTCTGGCATACGAAGGGCGTCGAACGACTCGGAATCCCCTCTTTAATGGTAACGGACGGACCCCATGGCTTACGCAAGCAAAAAGAGAGCGCCGATCACCTCGGACTCCATAACAGTGTACCCGCGACTTGTTTTCCTTCAGCAGCAGGGATGGCTTCTTCCTGGGATCGGGATTTAATCGGGCGTGTAGGTAAAGCACTCGGGAAAGAGTGTCAAGCAGAGAACGTTGCTGTTCTGCTCGGACCGGGAACAAATATTAAGCGCTCCCCACTGAATGGTCGTAACTTTGAATATTTTTCGGAAGACCCTTATCTTTCTTCGGAGATGGGTGGGAATCATATTAAAGGTGTGCAAAGTGAAGGGGTAGGCACCTCGCTTAAGCATTTCGCCGCTAATAATCAGGAGCACCGGAGAATGTCTGTTGATGCTGTTATTGATGAGCGGACGCTGCGGGAGATTTATCTGGCTAGCTTTGAAGGCGCAGTTAAGCAGAGTCAGCCATGGAGCGTGATGTGCTCTTACAATCGGGTAAATGGTGAATATGCCTCTGAGAGTGAATTTCTCCTGACAAAGATTCTTAGAGAGGAATGGGGCTACGAGGGATTCGTCGTTTCCGACTGGGGAGCGGTTAATGAACGGGTGAAGGCTCTACAAGCAGGACTGGAGCTGGAAATGCCGTCAACCGGAGGCATTGGTGATGCCAAGATTGTCGCAGCGGTACAAAGTGGCGAGCTGTCTGAAGAAACGTTAGATCTTGCAGTGGAGCGGTTACTTACATTTGTTTTTAAGGCGGTGGAGAACCGCAAAGATAATGCTTCATTTAATGCTGATGAGCATCATCGTCTGGCTCGTGAAGTGGCGCGGGAGAGCATGGTTCTACTTAGAAATGAGGAAGGCATTCTGCCGCTGTCAAAGCAAGGAACGATTGCGGTCATTGGCGAGTTTGCTAGAAATCCGCGTTATCAGGGCGGGGGCAGCTCACATGTGAATCCGACGAAATTGGACGATGCTTTTGAAGAGATGAAGGCCCTTGCAGGTTCTGCCGGACTGCTATATGCGCAAGGATATGAACTTAAT
Organism: Paenibacillus sp. Marseille-Q9583; assembly: GCF_976954365.1. Taxonomy (NCBI): domain Bacteria; kingdom Bacillati; phylum Bacillota; class Bacilli; order Caryophanales; family Paenibacillaceae; genus Paenibacillus; species Paenibacillus sp. Marseille-Q9583. The sequence continues at coordinate 31,900 of NZ_CDRJTB010000027.1, read as the reverse complement.
CATGACGGGATTAATGAAGCTTTGCTACAAGAGGCACGGGATACAGCGGCAAAAGGGGATGTAGCCGTATTGTTCCTTGGACTTCCGGATAATTATGAATCAGAGGGTTATGATCGCAGTCATTTGTCGCTTCCAGAGAGCCATAAAGCGCTGATCGATGCAGTGTCCGAGGTGCAAAGCAATATCGTTGTCGTACTCAGCAATGGTTCACCCATAGAAATGCCTTGGATTTATAAAACGAAGGGTATTCTTGAAGGTTATCTAGGCGGTCAGGCTTTTGGCGGTGCAGTGGCAGATTTACTGTTTGGAGAGGTTAGCCCAAGCGGCAAACTGGCAGAGACCTTCCCGATGAAGCTGAGCGATAATCCATCCTTTCTTAATTTCCCAGGTGAAGGGGATACAGTAGAGTATAAAGAAGGTTTGTTTGTTGGCTATCGTTATTATGATAAAAAAGAGCTTGAACCGCTGTTTCCTTTCGGCTTTGGCCTAAGCTACACAGAATTTCAATACAGCAATTTGAGAATCTCTAAGAGCAGCATAAAAGATACCGAGAACGTACAGGTTACGGCTACTGTCAAAAACACGGGTACTCGTGCAGGAAAAGAAATCGTTCAGCTCTATGTTAGCGATGTGAAGAGCAGCGTGATTCGTCCACTTAAGGAGCTTAAGGGCTTCCAGAAGCTAGTGCTTCAGTCTGGTGAAGAGCAAGAGGTTTCTTTTGAACTGGATAAACGCTCCTTTGCTTATTACAACGTCAACATTGGTGATTGGCATGTGGAAAGTGGAGTTTTTGATATTGCTGTTGGTTCATCTTCACGAGATATTCGTCTGACTGCTTCGATTGAAGTAGAATCGACAGTTCCGCTTGCGTTAAGTTATCATCGTAACAGTACCGTTGGTGATTTGCTAGATAATCCACATACGGCAGATAAAGTAAAGAAATTCAGCAGTGTTTTTGGGTTAGGCGATGCGATGGGCGATAATCCAGAAATGTTCATGGCGATGATGAAATATATGCCGCTGCGGGCACTGATTGGATTCGGCCAAGGGAAATATACGGAAGCAGATTTAGCCAAGGATCTGCAAGAATTTAATGCTTTGGCTGTAGAGTAGGAGATAGAAAAGGCCAAGTCTGATCCGAGAATATATCAAAGATTGATTTATTGACAATCTAATATAAGTAAGCCAGTAGTCCATATTAGTCATATATAATATGCACCACTGGCTTATTTTTTTAAATTTCTTGTTCGGATACCGCTATCCGTAAACTTGATGATAGTGGCATGATTTCATAGGTGGGCCTCAACGCTTCCTTGATGGAAATCCGTATTCTTTAGCGTGCCAGGCTACTAGTAGCGCAAGAATCAATAGAATAAACAGTACCCACGGGAAGGAGCGGACACCAACTGTTTCAATAAGAATCCCACCCATCACGCCGCCACCGCCGATAGCTAGGTTCCATGCCGTCACTAACATCGACTGGGCCACATCTGCACTTTCGCCAGCTGCTTCAGCAACTGCTGTTTGTAGTAAAGTAGCTGCTCCTCCGAACGTCAACCCCCATACAGCAACCACTAGATAGATCACTATGGGTTGGCTGCTGCTAATGCCTAGTGCAATGGACGACAAGGCGAAAGCAGCGAGGCTGTTAAGAACCAATGGACGTAGTTTACGGTCGATCAAAATACCGATGACCCAGATGCCTATAAGCGCAGTAATGCCGAAAATAAGCAGTACCAAGTCAACGCGCTGGGTAAGCCCAGCCTGAGTAAGATAGGGGGCAATGTAGGTATACAGGATGTTATGTGCTAGCACCCATGCCAGAACGACAAACAGTACCGGCCGTACCCCTGGAATAACAAAAACCTTGTAGAGAGGGAGCCGCTTATCAGGAGCCTCCCCTGGATAGTCCGGTAGCTTCCAAAGTACCCAGGCGACCAGCATCAGAGCCAGCAGCGACATGATCCCGAAGATGGAGCGCCAGCCCACAAGGGTGCCAAGAAGTGTTCCGGCAGGGACACCGAGTGCCAGAGCGAGAGGCGTGCCAACCATCGCTACCGCCATTGCTCGTCCTTTGAGTGACTCCGGCACCATGCGCCGGGCATAACCTGCTATCATGCCCCATAAGACTCCAGCGGATACGCCTGCGAAGAACCGAGCTGCCAGCGTAAGTACATAATTGGAAGAAAGCGTGGTGACGGTGTTGAATACAAGAAAACCAAGGATGCACATTAGCAGCAGTGGTCGCCGCCGCCATCCGCGCGTCACAGTGGTTAAAGGAATCGCGGCCAACAGCGAACCAAGGGCATACAAAGTGACAAGTTGACCCGCAAGGGCCTCGGAGACTCCAAGCCCCTCACCTATTTGGAGCAACAAGCCGGCCGGAATCGTTTCGGTAAGAATACAGATAAACCCGGTCATAGCAAGGGCGAGTAATCCTGCCCATGGCAAATGTTCAGAAGAGGGGGTACTGGAGGCACTTTGTGTTGCAGAAGTTGTGTTTTGGATCATTGGAGAAGCACCTCTCTTTAATAATTGTGGAAAATTCAATGATACACACTCGAATAGGGTCTACTAGAAGAGAGCCTAGGCCGGTTCATTCCGGACCAAGGCTCCTTGTGTTTCGTTCTTTAGTTATTACGTCTATCATAAATGGCATCACAAAGGTCAACAGTAAACTGACCCGACATGCCTTCTAGTGCCGTATTAGTGAATGCCACGACACTGAGCCGTTGCTTCGGATCGACGAACCACGAATGACCATAGGTGCCACCCATACGCCATGTACCCGGGGATTCCGAAGTGTCTGCGGCGACAGGATCCTTTAGTACCGTAATGCCTAGGCCAAAGCCTCGTCCTGGCCAAAAGGCCATTGGCAGATCATCGATCTGATTGGTTGTCATATCGTGAACCAGAGACTCCGGTAGCAGTGGTGCTCCACCCTTGCGTAATGTTTCCAGCAGTTGCAAAAAATCCCCAGCACTGCCGACCATGCCGGCTCCTCCAGAATGATAGGCAGTATCGTCAAGTGCACGACCAGGGGCAAGCAGGAATCCAGCCGTTCCCTCTATAAAGGCAATACTGTCGGGATCATGTAAAGGCCGTGGTTCTGGAGTATCATTGGCATAGGAAGTGGTCAGTCGTTCTCGATCGACTGCTATAAAACCCGTGTCGCTCATGCCAAGCGGCTTTGTCACGAGTGAATGTACAGCCTCATTGAGTGGTGTTTCTGTGACCTTTGCAATTACAGCTCCTAGCACATCTGTCGCGATGGAGTATTTCCACTCGGTACCTGGCGTATAGAGAAGGGGAACAGAGGCAAGACGACGTAAGTTCTCCTCCAATGTGATGCCGGACTGATCCATACCATCTGATACCCCTGCTGATTGATAGGAACCATTCTCTTCTTGGAAAAATCGGTAAGAAAGTCCTGCGGTGTGTGTCATCAAATGACGAATCGTCAATGTCGCGAACTCGCCATTGTGTAAACGTGGCCGAAACTCTGGAAGCCAACGATCAACGCGGTCTTCCAGTTGTAGGCGACCTTGCGCAACTAATACTAGTGCTGCGGTTGAAACGATAGGTTTGCTAACTGAGGCGAGCCGGAATAAGGCGTCTTCTTGCATAAGTCTGCTCATCTCTCGATCGGCAAGACCGGCAGCGCGGCTATAAACCAGTTCCCCATCTATCGCCACTTTAATGACAGTACCTACCAGGCGCTTGTCAGCAAGGGTTCGATCAATTACTTCATCGATGCGACCTGATAAACATTCGGTATTTATTTTGTTTGAATCCAATATACTCAACAGTCTTCATCCCTTCGGAATAGTTAAAGTCATGAACACTTTACTATTGTAGGGTTATTATATATAACAAGTTATCTTGATTACATAAGGCAACTAAGTTAAATTAGCCTTATAACGGTTAATTACAAGCTAGTTTATAGAGTGAACCTTAAATTTAAAGGAAGTGATTTCGATGGACCATATTGATAAGCAAATTCTTTTTCATCTTCAAAATCAAGCAAGAATTTCTATGACAGAGCTGGGGAAATGTGTCGGTTTATCGCAACCTGCAGTTACGGAAAGAGTTAGGCGTATGGAGGAGAAAGGCATCATCAGCGAGTATCGCACCATAATTTCCCCTGAAAAGATTGGAAAACATGCTGCTGCCTACATGTTATTTCATTCTAGGGATTGTAATGCATTCCTTGATTTCTGCCGCTCAAGTCCTGATGTCGTCGAATGTTACCGTATAAGTGGGGAACACAACTACTTATTGAAAGTAGTAACCGACTCTACAAGAGCCCTCGAGGAGTTCGGAAATCAATGTGACAAATATGGTACCTATACGATTCTAATCGTGATGTCATCGCCAATCGATCATAAATTTCTTATACCATCGCTTGAAGAAGCAAGCATCAACTTGCTGAGTTAGCATTGAACATTACTCTGCTAGCCCTAAGCACAGCAAAAAGACTCTTCTATATAAATAGAGGAGTCTCTTTGCTGTGTTAAGGCATTTAGATAAATAGATTATGACTAGATTGATCCGCTTGACCGAGGTAATACCCTACGCCGCCGATTTTGACGCCGTCGATCAGTTCTTCACGGGTGATGCCCATAAGATCCATAGACATTTGGCAGGCAACGATCTCGACGCCTTGGTCGACAGCCATTTGAATCAATTCTTCCAATGAAGAGACATTATTGTTCTTCATTACAGAGCGGATCATTTTGGAGCCCATGCCCATCATGTTCATATTCGAAAGCGTTAGCTTCCGACTGCCGCGGGGCATCATCGCTCCGAACATTTTACCGATAATATTCTTGTTCACAGGTACTTTCTCATCCTTGCGGATAATGTTTAAGCCCCAGAAGGTAAAGAACATCGTTACTTTTTTGCCGCTGGAGGCTGCTCCATTAGCAATGATGAAGGAAGCGATCGCTTTATCCAAATCCCCGCTGAACACAACCATCGTACTTGCGTTACTAGTTTGGACGGGTTGTGCTCCTGCTAGTGCGGATTCTTCACTCAATCCTTTGCACAGATAAGCTTCGATCATACCCGTAGGCAGCTTCGTTAATTGCAAAAGCGTGTGCTTCGACATGCGAGCCCATGCCTTAATATCTTCATAGAATCCCGGATCGGAAGCCGTTACCTTTAAAATTTGTCCGTCCAAGAGCGGGTCCATGCTCATCTTGACTTGAATCAGCGGTCCAGGGCAGCACAGTCCGCAAGCATCAAGCACGGAATCAGGTGTTAAATCCAGTTCTTGTTCGACTGGGACGGATACAGTGGCGCTGGAGTTGGCCGAGAAAGCTGTAGCATTGGTATTTGCTGTAGCTGAAGCAGTGCCAGTCCCATTGCTAGTGTCAGTTCCCGCTGCTGCGATTTCTTTACGGGCTGCCACTGAAATACCTGCGTTTGGCGTCAGGCTATCTTTTTTTTTAGGCGAATATTTACTCAGTTGATAGGTCTTATAGCCTCCAGTCAGATTCTTCACACGGAAACCTTTTTGCTGCAAAATCCGGGAAGCTGTGTAGCCTCTAAGTCCAACTTGGCAATACACCCAAATTTCTTTACTAGGGTCAAGCTCACTTAGACGACCACGCAGATCATCCACAGGGATGTTAATGGAGCCTTCAATATGGCCGTTGGCATGCTCGATTTCCGAACGTACGTCAACTAAAATGGTATTGTTGTTGTCACGACCTTCTAAATCCTTAGGAACGAATACTGTAGTCATGCCTTTTAAAATATTTTCAGCAGCAAAGCCAGCCATATTCACTGGATCTTTAGCGGAAGAGTAAGGAGGGGCATAGGTAAGCTCCAATTCCGTTAAATCAGTGACCGTACCTCTAAAGCGAATCACTGTAGCGATATCGTCGATACGTTTATCTACTCCACTGTAACCCACAGCTTGTGCGCCGAGCACCGTACCTTTTGGATCAAAGATCAGCTTCATTGATATTGGAGTTGCCCCCGGATAATAAGTTGCATGAGAGCTTGGATGAACATAAATCACGTGATACGGTAAGCCTAAACGCTGTAATGTTTTTTCGTTATTGCCGGTAGAAGCACCAGTCACACCAAATACTTTAATGATAGAAGTCCCTTGGGAACCTTTGTAGGTAGTGCCTAGACCACTGACGTTGTCCGCAGCAATCCGTCCTTGCTTATTGGCAGGACCAGCTAGTGGAATAGCAGTTTTAGTTCCGTTCACGAAATCAACCACCTCGACCGCGTCACCTACTGCATAGACCTGATCCAAATTTGTTTCCATGCGCTCGTTGACCAAGATATGGCCGCGTGGACCGAACTCTAAACCACTATCCTTCAAGAAAGAGGTATCCGGCGAAACGCCGATGGCCAGCAGAACCATATCACTTTGAAGCACAGTGCCACTTGCCAACTGAACCTCTATTTGTTCACCAACTTCTGCAAACCCTTGGACCATATCGGAAAAAATAAGATTAACGCCATGCTCGTCGAGCTCTTTTGCCAGAATAGAAGACATTTCAGTATCGAACGGAGCTAAGATTTGTGGACCCGCCTCGATCAAGCTTACTTCTAGACCTGCTTCTCTGAGGTTCTCCGCCATCTCAACACCGATAAACCCACCACCGATCACAACGGCGGAACGAGTGCCTTCGGCTGCAACTTTGGTTTTGATTTTATCGGTGTCGGGAATGTTGCGCAGCATGTGAATTTTGGAACTATCGATACCAGGTAGATTCGGACGAATCGGTTTAGCGCCTGGCGATAAAATAAGCGCATCGTAACTCTCTTCATAGGAACCACGTTCCTTGCTTTCTACTCGTACTTTCTTGTTTACAGGGTCGATAGACACCACTTCGCTTTGAATCCGAACATCGATGTTAAATCGTTTATGCATCGCCTCTGGTGTCTGAACCAGCAGCTTGGAGCGATCCTGAATGGAACCTCCGATATAATAAGGTAGTCCACAATTGGCAAAAGAAATGTACGGATCACGCTCAAACATAACGATATGAGCCTCTTCATCTAATCTCCGAAGCCTGGCGGCCGCTGATGCGCCTCCTGCAACTCCACCGACAATCAGTACTTTTTTACTCATGATGATTTATTCCTCCCCTAAAAATAGCTGAATTAGATGTTTGATTTTCTCGTCTTTAACAGAATAGTTAATTTCCAGTCCATTACGTTCCGTTTCGACAATGCCTAGAGCTCTAAGCTTCTGCAAATGCTGGGATACCGTAGATTGTGGAAGGTCGAGACAGTCCTGCATGAAGCTAACGTTGCAGCTGCCTTTTTCAAGCAGACCTTTAATGATGCACAAGCGAACGGGATGAGCGATAGCCTTTAAGGTCTCGGCGGTTTGGTTATAGGCTTTGAAATTTTTGTCCATGGTTATGAACTCCTCGCTTTACAAAATCCTTATATAGGAATATTATGATATAGTGATATGAAAATAAAGTTATTTTTATAAAAGAGAAGGAGAGATGCTCGATGTCTTTTAAAATTTCAAAGGAAATTACCCCTCAGCAAGTGGCGGAACGTCTGAAGAATGGAGAGGCTCCTACGCTACTAGATGTACGCGAACCCGCCGAATGGGTGGAGGGACATGTGATCGGTGCGAAGCATATTCCGCTTGGGCAGCTGTTAATGCGTATAGATGAACTAGATCCTAATGGAGAGACGATTGTGATGTGCCTAAGTGGTGGTCGTAGTGGACTGGCGTGTGAGCTGCTGAGCGAAAAAGGATATAACGTTGTGAATATGATGGGCGGATTAAGCGCCTGGACGGATGATTTTTTGGTACGGGGGTAATAGCATGAACATGGTGTTTACGATTCTACTGAGTATAGTAATTGCTTTTAGTATTGTAAGGTTCTTACGTTACGCTTGGCCAGTCCGTTCACTCTCCTATGTAGAAGCCCGCGACGTTCGCGAATTAGCAGATCAATCATTGGACATGAAAATGCTCGATGTTAGAGATGCCGTAGATTATGAGAAGGATAGTATCCGTGGTTCGATAAATATATCGATTGGGCGGTTAGCCTATGTCTGGCAACACTGTCTATCTCCTGAAGATTCGGTTCTAATTCTTGCTGATAGTTACTATAAAAGAAATAAAGCTGCGAGGATCCTTTATAAGCAGGGCTTTCGAAAGTTATATGCGGTAAATGGTGATTTTTTAGGAAGCAAAAGAACACTCTCCGACATTTCGGTGAAAGGTTGTTGTGAAGGATAATGGATTTAAGCTCATTGATGTCCCGTCTCGGATTTGGTAAAAGCGCAAGTGTAAGTGTAAGAACGCTAAAGGTGTCAGAGTTTCGGAGCGAAATGGAGCAATCCAAAAATAGGCTGCTGATCGATGTCCGCGAACCGGATGAATACAAGAGTGGATTTATTCCGGGGGCGAAAAACATCCCGCTGTCTCAGTTGGAAAAGCGGCTCGGTGAGATCCCTAAGGATCGGGATGTGTTGCTCTACTGCCGCAGCGGTATGCGAAGCAAAAGTGCAGCGCGGATTCTGAGTAAGCAGGGGTATACTCGGCTTGCACATTTGCAGGGCGGGTTAAGTAGCTGGAATGGGAAGTTGAATCGACGGTAGGCTTTAGGGGATTTCGTACTGAGCATAGTTCACCTGAGATAGCTTTAACGTACTTAAACTAATTAGCTTTTTTGCTGGATAAGTTTTATTTAGCTGGATCTAGTGTTGGCTTTTGAGTGTTATTGACAGTATTAGAAAGTGAATATTATACTTTTGAGTAATAGGACGAAGCACGTCCCGTACCCATATTGGGTGCGGGATTTTTTTATGCCAAGGAGGAGAGGTAGTATGGGATTTGCGGAGGAGCATCGTAAGTGGGTAGAGGATCATATTAGTCGAAGAACAGGAGAACGTCGGGGGAGATTGGAGCGGGGACATGGCCATGGTGAGCGGATGTTTTTGGAGAAGGTATGGTGGCCTATGATGGGGCATTTCAATGACCTTCATCCTGAATATGAAGTGTTGGATTGGCGTAGCAAGCCCTACTTTGTTGATTTTGTGTGGAAGCCTGGACGGGTTATGTTTGCATTTGAAGTAAAGGGCTACGGCCCACATGTGCAAAATACAGACCGAACACGCTACAGGCAGGAGCTGAATCGAGAGACTTATCTGCAAATCGCGGGTTATCGGGTCGTGGCGATTCCTTATGATGATCTGGATGCGAGTCCTGAACTTACGATTACTTTGTTAAGACCATTGTTGATGCCGTACCTCGCTGTGAAGATGGAGGAGAAAAGGGAGTTTAGCCGACTGGAGCGTGATATTTTGCGGATTGCGGTTCGCACGAATGGGTGCATTCGTCCGGTTGATTTGGTGAGGGAGCTTGGGATTGATAAGCGTACGGCTCGAAAAGGACTGAGTGCTCTCAGCGAAAAAGGAAAGTTTTTCCCAATAGTTTCTCAGGAGAGCGGTAGAGTCTGCAAATATGAATATATCCATTCCTTAAAGGATATTCAGTTATGGTAAGGCAATTAAAATACCCCAGATACCGCCCATAAGGCTAAAATTGGGCAGAAGAGGGGTAAAAATACCCCAGATACCGCCCATAAGGCTAAAATTGGGTAAAAGAGGGGTAAAAATACCCCAGATACCGCCCATAAGGCTAAAATTGGGCAGAAGAGGGGTAAAAATACCCCAGATCCCACCCAAAAGGCTGGAAATGGGCGAAAGAGGGGTAAAAATACCCCAGATCCGACCCAAAAGGCAAGAATTGGGTAAAAGAGGGGTAAAAATACCCCAGATCCGACCCAAAAGGCTAAAATTGGGCAAAAGAGGGGTAAAAATACCCCAGAGCAGCCCTCTCCAATCCACCTCGCCCCCTTATCATCCGCATCTCACTTCACCAAAGGAGACGGGCGAGCGAAGCACCCCATAAATCTCTAATTGTGACCTGATTTTCACTTAGATTGTTTAGGTGTTACTTATCGAGCTAATCTTCTATGATTATGTTGATAGACCAGATTTGTGTTAGACACAGACAACTACCTCGAGAACATATGAAACCGCTATCAACTTGAATCGAAGGAGCGATTATGATGGAAACAGTGACATCTAAATATCCATTTCAGCAGATTGATTTACCCTTAAATGACCGAGTGCAGGATTTGATCTCCAGATTAACGCTTGATGAAAAAGTAAGCCTGATTCCCCAGTATCAAGCGGCCATAGAGCGTTTAGGCGTTGGAGCCTATAAGCATGGTACAGAAGCGGCGCACGGAATCTCCTGGCTTGGAAAAGCGACCTCTTTTCCTCAGCCAAGCGGACTAGCTTGTACTTGGAACCCAGAGTTAATGAAGGAAATCGGCTCGGCCATTGGAGATGAAGCAAGAGCATTTTACAAAAAGAATCCAACGGTGAATGGCCTGACATTATGGGCACCAACGGTGGATATGGAGCGTGACCCACGTTGGGGTAGAACGGAAGAAGCTTACGGTGAAGATCCAGAATTAACTGGACAACTCAGTACATCACTTGTGCAAGGAATCCAAGGCGATCACCCGGTGTATTTGAAAGCGGTCGCAACGCTTAAACACTTCCTAGGGAACAACAACGAGATCGAACGCGGAAATTGTTCCGCCAGCATCGATCCGAGAAATATGCGTGAGTATTATCTGGAAGCATTCAAGCCTGCTTTTCAAGAAGGTGGCGCACAGTCTATGATGACCGCCTATAACTCGGTGAATGGCGTGCCTGTAATTCTTCATCCGGCAGTAATGGATGTTGTCAAAGGCGAATGGGAAATGGATGGGTTTATCGTAAGCGATGCCGGCGATCTTTTTGGGATTGTGAAGGATCATAAGTATTATGAATCTTTTGCACAGTCGATGGCGGAATCTATCAAAAACGGAATTGACAGCGTAACAGAAGAAACTGAAGAGACGATCAAGGTTCTTCATGAAGCACTAGACCAAGGCCTACTATCAGAGGAAGATCTGGATCGTGCACTAACTAACACATTTAGAGTTCGTTTCCGTCTGGGAGAGTTTGACCCCGATGAAGGTAATCCATATGCAGCAATCGACGATTCCGTAATTCTTAGCAAAAAACATGCCGCACTTTCCTTGGAAGCTGCCAAACAATCCATTGTGCTGCTGAAGAATGATCAGGTAACATTGCCACTGAGCAAGACTGAATTAAACAAAGTGGCGATTATTGGTCCACTTGGCGATGAAGCTTTCAGAGACTGGTATTCCGGCACATTACCTTATGGAGTGACTCCGCTGCAGGGTGTTAGCAAAAAGCTGCCTGGTAAACAGGTTACTTTTGAGAGCGGTGCTGATCAGATTATCTTTACCTCAACAGCTAACGGCCAAGCGATCGGAATTACGGGTGAGGACGGAAGGTTGGCTGTACAGCATGACACGGCAGAGCACGGAGAATTGTTTCAACATACGGCATGGGGCTGGAATAGTAATACTCTGAAGGCGACAAGCCGTGGACAGTATGTAACTTTAAGCGAAGCGGAGACACTTACAGCATCTGCTGATGAAATCTACGGCTGGTTTGTAAAAGAATCCTTGAACATTGTCCCGGAAGCTGAGGGTAAAGTCTCTTTGCGGACTTGGAATGACAAATTGATCTCTGTGAATGCTGAGGATGGCACGCTGCAGGTTGCAGATCAGGACGCAAGTGTGGACGCTCGTCTTTTCAAAAAGAACATCGTTACAAACGGACTGGACGCTGCGGTAGAAGCTGCCAAAGCAGCTGAGGTAGCAGTGGTTTTTGTCGGTAATCATCCACTTCTTAATGGAAAAGAAGAAATCGACAGACCTGATATTGTACTTCCGGAAGAGCAGGAACGTTTGGTCAAAGCAGTCTATGAAGCGAATCCGAATACAGTGGTAGTTATCGTCGGCAGTTATCCGATTTCTTCCACTTGGATTGACGAGAATATCCCGGCAGTATTGTATACATCCCACAGTGGACAAGAGCTTGGCAATGCGGTTGCAGAAGTGTTGTTCGGAGATTACAGTCCTTCTGGCAAGCTGAATATGACTTGGTTCCGTTCTGTGGAGCAGCTGCCTGAGCTGATGGATTATGATATTATCAAAGGTAAAAGAACCTATATGTACTTTGACGGTAAGCCATTGTATCCTTTTGGTCACGGCCTAAGTTATGCTGAAATGAATTACAAGAATCTAAATTTGAGCACAAAGGAACTGCAGCAAGACGATACGCTTAACATTTCCGTTCAAGTGGATAATACTGGAGCAGTCGATGGGGACGAGGTTGTTCAGTTATATGTGCAAGCTTTGAATTCCCGGGTCAAACGTCCGGTTAAACAGCTGAAGGGCTTTGAAAAAGTGAGCATTACCGCAGGTCAATCGAATACTATAGAGTTTGCATTACCAGCTACAGAGTTAGCATTCTGGGATGTTACACGCGAACAATATTGCGTCGAAAATGGAGAATACGCAATTCAGATCGGCCGTTCTTCTGCTGATATTAAATTATCTTCAGTAGTAACGGTGAAAGGGGACATCATTCCTTCCCGTAATTTATATAACAACACCAAAGCAGAGAACTATGATGACTACGAAGGCGTATATCTGGACGAATGCAAAGCAGGCGGGGCTTCGGTACATCCGGTAAAAGAGGGCGCTTGGATCGCTTTTAATGACGTATTGTTCAATCATGGAGCAGTAGCAATTGAAGCTCTGGTCTCCTCTGCAAAAGGTGGCAGCATTGAGATCAGAACCGGAAGCGCAGCTGGGAAACTGGTTGGAACCGTGACCGTCCCTTCTGGTGGAGTTCTGCAACAGTGGGACACATTGAAAGACGAAGTATCCGTGGAGCCGGGTACTAGCGATGTTTATGTAGTTTTTAACGGTGAGGTGCTTCTCAGCCGGTTTCAATTTAATCAATATTAGAGATGACCTTTGATTATGGGATGGAGTGTGCTATATGGAGTGTTTGGGATGTCGGATTGCTAACGGAATTGAGCCTAACGTAAAAGTAGTATATGAGAATGAATTTATTACTTGTGTGCTAGATATCGCTCCGTTTAACGAAGGACATCTCCTGATCCTTCCTAAAAAGCATTACTGGGATCTCGAAGACATCGACTCTGAGACTTCCTATGCGATAATGGACGGGGCGAAGAGGTTGTCAGTTGTTCTGAAGACTTTGTTCGAACCAGAAGGTATAAGCATTTGCCAAAATGGCGGAAAGTTTAACGATTTGACCCACTATCATATGCATATTATCCCTAGATACGAAGGCGATGGATTCGCTTGGAGTGAACCAATACACCCGCACGGTGCTGAGAATTTTTTAAGTCACACGCAAGCAAAGATTCTTGACGTATTAAAAGGACTATAAACATAAAAAGGGCATTCCTGAAGCAATATCAGGGATGCCCTTTTCCTTTTATTATAGAGTAACGCTCTAATCACATCCGCCACCCCCACCGGAATCTCCTCCGCCGAAATCTCCCCCGCCACTGTGTCCGCTATCCCCACCCCAGCTATGACCGCTGTCATGTCCGGAATGGTGATGGGAGTCGCTCCCGTGATGGTGTTGTTGATGTTGGTGATTAGAATGATTCGGGTTATTTGTATCCAGCAGATCTGGATGGCTAGCTGCCATAAAAGACATGTTGGCGGCGTCATCTCGTCTATTTCTTTCAAATCGGTTGCTGTTCGAGCTTGAACCATTACGAACTACGGACTGTACGATTATAAATACTATAACACCAATAAACAGTATCCCAAAGACCATTAGATCGCCCTCCTAGTTGTTCATTATAAGCTGTATTTTCTTAAATTGTACCATAATATTGAATAAATGGATTTAAGGAAATGAAATCAACGCTTATCTTCAACCTTTCTTGATAGTTGCTATGAGTTTGTTCTTTTTTATTTAGAAAAGGTTGATTTTATCACCCCGATTTGCTACCATACGATGTAACTTAATAGTTATTGTTTTCTAGGGTTCCGCAGCTGGTGCACAGCTGGTCTGGTCCGAGGGAAAACGCACGAACAGCATCGTTCGTGTCTACACGGAGGGATAAAAGCCCGGGAGGTATCGTTATAAATGACGATGACCTTCCGGGCTTATTTGTTTGTTTCGTGGGCAATTATAAAGTTAGTGAATTGAAGGAGGGCTTGGAATGAAGAACAATTCAGAGTGGTTAAAGGTAGTTGGTGCAGCTGTTTTCGAGGTCATGTGGGTCATCGGCTTAAAACATGCCTCCACGATGTGGGAGTGGCTGATAACTGTGGTAGCTATAATAATAAGCTTTTATGTGATGATTTCAGCGAGTACCAAATTGCCGGTCGGCACGGTATATTCCGTGTTTGTTGGTCTAGGAACTGCAGGGACAGTAGTTGCGGACATGGTTTTATTCGGAGAACCGTTCAAGTTGATGAAGCTGGTTCTAGTGGTTATTTTGCTGGCAGGCGTTATAGGATTGAAAATGGTGACCAAAGAAGCCGAAGTAAAGGGGGCGTCTTAAATGGCATGGGTATTTCTGGTCGTTGCTGGTTTATTTGAAATGTTTGGCGTAGCTATGATTAATAGGTTGAATAAACACCGGAATTTCCTGTCGTTCGCGCTGCTCTTTCTTGGTTTTGGAGCAAGCTTTCTGTTCCTGTCTTTAGCTATGAAGAGTCTGCCGATGGGAACAGCTTATGCGGTATGGACGGGGATCGGTGCATCCGGCGGAGCGATTCTGGGGATGATATTGTATGGAGAGGCCAAAGACTGGCGCCGGATCGTCTGTATTATTATGATTCTGGGGGCTGCTGTGGGACTAAAGCTGATAGCTTAGTCAGGTATTCATTCTTTACTTTTTCTCTTCAAAAGAGAGATTAGTTATAAATTGGACACGATTCAGATGTTTAGAAAGGTTCTTATAGGTCGTATAAAGTAAGTATACAATACTTCAATAAGGGGATTTTTAATATGACTAAGGATTCAATCGAACATTTGGCTGAAATCGCAAGAATGAACCAATCTAACCGCATGCTGCTTCCAGATGGAACGTCACTTCCCAGAATTGGGCAGGGCACTTGGAATATGGGTGACGACAATTCCCGTAGGGACGAAGAGATTGCTTCCCTGCGATTAGGCGTGGAGCTAGGCATGGATTTAATAGATACGGCTGAGATGTATGGGGACGGACGCTCGGAGCTTTTAGTAGGTGAGGCTATCCAAGGCATTCGGGATCAAGTTTACTTGGTGTCAAAAGTCTATCCACATCATGCCGGGAATGAGAACCTTATCCGCAGCTGTGAAGAAAGCTTGAAACGCTTGAATACGGATCATCTGGATCTTTATTTGCTGCATTGGCGGGGAGATATTCCACTAGAAGAGACTGTTGTAGGTATGGAGAAACTAGTCTCTCAAGGAAAAATAGCAAGATGGGGTGTATCCAATTTCGATGTCGACGATATGAAAGAACTGCTTGGTATTGCTGGTGGAACGCATTGTGCAACCAATCAGATTCTATATCATTTAGGGTCCAGAGGAATTGAAACTGAACTGCTGCCATGGCAGAGAAGTCACAAGATCCCGGTAATGGCTTACTCACCGCTTGCACAAGCTGGTTCACTCCGAAAAGGAGTAATCGAGAGTGAAGTCGTTCAGGAAATCGCCAGTGCACATCAGGCAACTCCGCTTCAGATTATGTTAGCTTGGACGATGCGTGAAGAGGATGTTATTTCTATCCCAAAAGCTTCTTCTCGTAAGCACGTCATTGAGAATGCTGCTGCAGGCTTGATTACGCTAAGTGACGATGAAATTTGGAAGCTGGACGAAGCTTTCCCAATACCTTCTTGGAAAGTGCCGTTAGATATGATTTAATTCAGTTCTATTCACATAAAGAGAAGCCCTCAATCACTGTAAAAGTGTTTGAGGGCTTCTTCTGTCATTCCTTGTGCGATTAGCTGTTCTCAATAATTGTCTGTAGTGTAGTCCGGTCAAGGCCTTCTACCAGCTTGATCAGAAGCTCTTTAGCAGCATCGTAGTCATCACTGTGAATCACTGATGAAGCGGTGTGTATGTAGCGGGAGCATATTCCGATTACTGCGGAAGGAACGCCAATTCCACTAACATGAACCTGACCTGCGTCTGTTCCGCCTTGGGATACAAAATACTGATATTTGATCCGGTGGGTATCCGCTGTATCTTGAACATATTCAATCAGACCGCGATGTGTAACCATCGTAGGATCAAAAATACGCAAGAGAGCCCCTTTGCCCAGATGGCCAAATGCCTGACTGTCACCAGTCATATCGGCAGCAGCGCTCGCGTCCAGACCGAAGAAGATGTCTGGTGACAGGAGATTAGCCGCAGTACGCGCGCCCCGAAGACCTACTTCCTCTTGTACAGTGGCACCAGCGAAAACGGTATTCGGCAGCTTTTTACCATGCAATGCTTTAACTAGTTCAATGGCGAGACCTACGCCGTAACGGTTGTCCCAAGCTTTCGCCAAGATTTTTTTGGGATTAGCAAGGGGAGTAAAAGGACAAATCGGCAGAACTTGTTGGCCTGGTCTAACGCCAAAGCTTTCTGCTTCTTCACGGCTGTCTGCACCGATATCAATATACATTTTGCTGATTTCGCCAGTCTTACCACGTTCTTCGTTGCTTAGCAAATGGATAGGCGTACTGCCAACAACTCCGGTCAGCGTTCCTTTAGGTGTAATGATATGTAGGCGCTGGGATGCAACAGCAGAGGCAAGCCAGCCGCCAAGTGGTTGAAAACGGATCATTCCGGTGTTAGTAATTCCAGTTACCATAAAACCTACTTCGTCAAAATGCCCGGCGACCATAATCTTTGGCCCGTTCTCTTCGCCGCGCAGTACGCCGAACAAACTACCGAGACGATCCTGTACGAACTCTTCAGTATAAGGAGTCATAGCATCCTTGACGTAAGCGCGGAGTTCGCGTTCAAATCCTGGGGCTGAGGGAAATTCGGTAAGTGTTTTGAACATGTCCAATGTTTCTTGATTCATATGAATTCACTCCTTTATTAAAATATAAGAACTCATTTATACATCATTCTTATATTTCTACGAGAAACGGATGTTATCCATAAATGGACTACATCGTTATTTCTTCCTGCAACCTAGTATGAACATTCTGGGCTCACTTGTCCATGACAAGAGACAATGAACACCGGGCACGAGCTCCACGAATACTATGCATTAGAGGCTTTGGTCAGGAGCCTTAGAAAGGATGCGAAGATGAATGAGGGTAGCGGGTAGCGTACCCCCAAGAAGGGTGCAGGGAGGATTATCAAGTAGGAGCCTACAAGGAAACGGAACGCGGAGACGATACTGGCGACACAATCCAAGGGAAAGAGAAGCAGTACTTATTTTTGTGCTCTTTTTATTGCTGATTGTTGTGTTACTGTATTTTTCCTGAACTGGAGGGACATAACGAAGCGGAGGATGGCAAACAATAAGGAAAACTTCTAAGCGAAGAGCAACTTAAGGGGCTTAAAAGTGAGTACTATGCTTGTCAGCCCCCTTCGCCTAACTTTCAGGAGGTGCCTCAATGCCGGCGAAAACTAAGAAATCGGGTGTCAAGCTGAAGCTAGACACCCTGACTCCACAAGATTACGAGAAATTGTCGAAGCCCTTTGTTCCCGCCAGGCCCGTATTCAAAAACTGCATACGAGCGTTTATTGCTGGCGGCATAATCTGTGTTATTGGACAAGGTGTTCAGGAAGCTTTTATGGCAATCTTCGATATGACCTCCAAAGAAGCTGCCAGTCCCACAGTCGCGGTGATGATCCTACTCTCTGTAATCCTGACCAGCTTTGGCGTGTACGACAAAATGGCGCAATGGGCTGGTGCAGGAACCGCAGTTCCGGTGACCGGGTTCGCAAACAGTATGTGCTCTGCAGCTCTGGAGCACCGCGCTGAGGGTCTTGTACTTGGTGTAGGCGGCAATATGTTTAAGCTTGCGGGTTCGGTCATCGTATTTGGTGCCGTCGCTGCTTTCATAATTGGTATCGTCTATATCTTTTTGGGCACAGGAGGTGCACACCATACATGAAACAGCTTGGTAGTCAGACATGGGAGTTCACGAACCGCCCCATTATTTTAGGCTCTTCCGCAGTAGTTGGACCGGAGGAGGGAGAAGGTCCTTTAGCTTCAGATTTTGATTTTATATTTGATACGCTGGAAATGGATGAGAAGACATGGGAGAAGGCCGAGCGCGCTCTGTTTGAGAAGGCTTCCCATCTGGCTCTGATTAATGCGAATATCGATAAACAAAAGCTGGAGTTTTTTGTCGGCGGAGATTTGATGAACCAGATTATCAGCAGCTCTTTCGCGGCAAGAAAATTAGGTGTGCCTTATCTCGGAGTCTTTGGTGCTTGTTCTACTTCTATGGAGAGCCTTGCGATTGCCTCAATGATCGTTGATTCTGGAGGCGGTAAGTATGCGCTAGCGGGAACATCAAGTCATAACTGTACGGTGGAGAAGCAGTTTCGTTATCCAACGGAATATGGTTCGCAGAAACCCCCAACGGCGCAATATACAGTTACAGGTTCGGGTTGTGCTGTAGTGGGTCAGAATGACGGTTCGGGTAACTATCCAGTCGTGGTTTCGGCCACGCTTGGACGTATTATGGATCTTGGTTTGACAGATCCTTTTAATATGGGGACGGCTATGGCACCTGCGGCCGCGGATACAATCACTGCGCATTTTCGGGATACAGGTTTATCTCCAGGGCACTATGATTTAATTGTTACCGGCGACCTGGCATCCGTAGGGTTACCTATAGCCAAGACCCTATTGGCTAAAGAAGGAATTCCTATGGAGCAAACAACCTTTGACGATTGTGGTTTGCTTATCTACGACTTGGAGAAACAGAAATATGTGATCGCTGGAGGAAGCGGCTGCGGGTGCTCAGCGGTTGTAACCTATGGTCATATCCTTAAGCGGTTAAAAAAAGGTGAACTTAAACGGGTGCTTATAGTGGCAACGGGCGCACTTTTATCACCTTTGTCTTATCAGCAGGGAGAGAGTATTCCATGTGTTGCTCATGCCGTAGCCATAGAGAGCGGAGGTGAAGCATAATGATGATTTACTTATGGGCTTTTCTGATTGGAGGAGCCATTTGCGTTATAGGACAGCTGATGTTCGATGTATTGAAGCTGACACCTGCACATACGATGAGTACCTTAGTTGTAGCCGGAGCGATTGCTGATGCTTTTGGTATTTACGACCCACTTGTGAAATTTGCGGGTGCTGGGGCAACCATTCCGATCACAAGCTTTGGGAACTCCTTGGTTCATGGGGCATTAACGGAGCTGGAGCGGGATGGCTGGATCGGTGTAGTTACGGGTATTTTTGATATTACAAGTGCGGGCATCTCGTCAGCTATTGTGTTCTCCTTTTTGGCAGCTTTAGTTGTACGACCGAAGGGGTAAAGTTGATTCTACATGAAAAGGTTGTCGTCAGAAAAAGACGGCATCCTTTTTTTGTATTTTAAAATTGTAGGATGTTTCATCTTATGGTTTTTTTTGTATCCGCACTTCGTGATCTTCAACAATGTACTTTGGGTCCCTTAATCATGTAAAATATAAATAATACTGCTTATTCTGGCTAGGAGGATCATATATGCCCGTACGTCAAGAATCGATGCACACTATGAATGCTGTACGCACTAATTTGGAATCCTGCATACTTGGAAAATCATTTGAAATACAATTATTGTTAACCGCTCTGCTTGCTGGTGGTCATGTATTGATCGAGGATGTACCGGGAACAGGAAAAACCCAGCTAATACGCGCACTTTCAAGATCAATGTCCGGTGAATATCGCCGGATTCAATGTAATCCAGATATACTTCCGAGTGATATTACAGGTGTATCTGTCTATCATCCTAGGGATGAGATGTTTCATTTCCGGCCTGGTCCGGTGATGACGAATATTTTGCTAGCCGATGAGATTAACCGTGCCACTACGAAGACACAATCCGCACTTCTGGAAGTGATGGAGGAACGAAACGTTACCGTAGATGGAGAGACGTATCCACTTCCTCATCCTTTCATGTTATGTGCTACCCAGAATCCGATAGACTTTGAGGGAACCTATACACTGCCTGAAGCCCAATTAGATCGATTCATGCTGAGAATTAGCCTCGGATATCCTGATGCAGCGACGGAGAAAAATTTATTGCTGAGCCATCAGGAAGGCCAACCGGTGGACAGGCTTTCTCCAGTAACAAGCATGGAACAAATTGCAGGGATTCAGGAAGAAATTCGCGACATCTTCATGAGTGATCCTGTGCTGAATTACTTGTTAGATATTGTGCGGCAGACAAGAGAACATCCACTTGTAATGCTGGGTGCAAGTCCACGTGCCTCACTATCCTTTATGATGGCTTGTAAAGCTTATGCCTTTTTGCAAGGACGAGATTACGTTCTGCCTGATGACGTGAAGATCCTTACTCCATTTGCCTTGGGTCATCGGATATTGCTGCGTCCAGAGTCGCGCCTAGATAATATTAGCGTAGAATCTTTGCTTCAAAAGCTTCTGCAGAGCATTCATGTGCCTGTTACGATGAGGCAATGATATGAGACGTTATTTGTCGTCGGTTGCAGCCATCATTCAGCCCTCTAAGCTTGCAAGCATCCTTGTAATTTGGAGTATTACACTCTTATATGTACTTTTTCAGGGCGGGAAAACTGCATTTATGTTGTTTATCATGGTCTCTGTACTTATTGCATATTTGATTGCTGGAGGTTTAGGAGGCGTTCGGCGAGCTAAGGGCACCCGCAGTCTTTATTCTGAACAAGACAAGGGGGATTTGCTCTCTGCTGGAGGGCATCTTCGTGTAAAACTAAAGGTTACAATCCCCGGGATTTTGCCCTTGCCTTACGTTGTTGTAAGGGAAGTTCTTAAGCGGCATAATGGAGAATCGTGGGTATTTGAAGAAAGTTTGATCCCAAGCCTCAGAGGCATTGGGGAACTAAAGTTTCAGACACCAGCCTTAGAGCGTGGAACATACACATTCGCTAATACGGATATTATCAGCCAAGATATATTTGGGCTTGTCGAGCATAAGGGAACATTTTTATCGGAAGGACAATTTCAGGTTTTGCCTCGTGCGATCTACGTTCCGCGCTGGCAGTTATATGAGAGAAGATCTCGGCTATCTGGACCGCAGACATCCGTTGTTCAATCTCGGCGTGAAACCACACAGATTAATGGCGTCCGTGACTATGTATATGGTGATCGCTTGACGCGAATTCACTGGAACGCTACTGCTAAGACAGGCTCTTGGAAATCCAAAGAGTTTGAGCATGAGTCGATTCCCAAAACCATTCTAGTCCTTGATGGAAGCACATCAGCTTATATGAATACGAATCAATTCGAACTAGCAGTTTCGGTGACGGCATCACTCCTCGGCTTCGGCATTCGGGAGAGAATTGGAATTGGTCTGTGTTGTTTGGATAAGACGACGAAGGTGTTCGCACCTGTTGAAGGTGCTGCTGAACGTCAGAAGATGATTCAATATTTAATCGATCTAAACGCTGAGGGACGCGGTCCGCTTATCTCCCGATTGGAAAAGGGATACCGTATGTTTCCTAAAGGTTCTTACTTCGTGTTAATCAGTCCACAGCGTGGACAGCCTGTACTTGATGCACTACGCTGGGCTGATAGCAGAGGAATGACTGCTTCTCACATTCATGTGCGAAATTCCGCAGAGATAAATAGTGGTAACGAATGGATAGACGTCCTTAGGACTCGCGGAATAACCGGTTATGGTATTAGCTCGCTTCAAGAGCTTCCCTCAGTGTTAGGAGGGGAAGGATGATATGAGAACCTGGTGGAATCAGATAAAATTCTCCTGGCACCGTTCTGTCGGCCTATTTTGGCTATTGATTATTGCACAGCAGTGGATTTCTTATACGGAACCCATCTGGTTAAATCAAACCACTGCTTCTGTATGGGCTGCCCTTCTAACGATCACCGTCATTGAGATTTTTATCCCTGTTAAAGTTCAATTCAGACTGATTATAGAAGCAGCAGCTATTATTTATATCGTTTATCGCAACATTACTAATTATGGAATTTATGTTCCTGATCCATGGTCCACAACCCTTCTTGATAAACTCCAGGATACTAGTGTGTATATGGTGCCGTATATCTGGTTTGCTCTTGGTGCCTCTGCTTTGCTGTTGCTATCGTCTTGGTGGGTATCCTCTAAGAAGCGTATCTTATGGTTTATAGGAATGAACATTGTAGCGCTGGCTGCGCTTGATTCCTTTACATCTATTGTATTGTGGCAGGAAGTGGCTTGGACAGTATTTGCGGGTATGGGATGGCTTGTCAGCCAGCACCTGAGAAGTTTTCAGCTACATTATCCGCGTGGATGGGTACATTTGCTGGAATATCCCTCGAAAATAGTCATGAATATCGCAATCGTCTTCTCTCTGGTTATTTTAATCGGTGTGAATATGCCGGATGTAAGGCCTACTTTGACGGATCCTTATACAGCGTGGCAAGAGTGGAATGGAATTGGGAAATCTTCTGGTAAGAGCACAACTGGAACAACGAATTCCAATACGGGCTCAGGTTCTTCTGTTAACAATACTTCGTCTGGCTATAGTCTGAATGATGACAACCTGGGCGGGGGCTTTAACTTCGATTATACCCCGGTGATGACAGTGGTTTCAGATTTGCGTGTTTATATGCGAGGAGAAACACGCAGAATCTATTCTGGAAGTGGATGGTCGGATAAGGATCGATTGAAGCGAGGACCTATAGAAGAGGTGGAGACGGGGAAATCCTTGGAGCAAAGTGTGGCTTCTAAGGTCACTACCCGCACACTGAAACAGACGGTTAAAGTGCTTAATAATAATGAGTTTCCGGTGTTATTCGGTGCTTATTCTGTAACTTCGGTGGATTCATTGAATGGGGAGGCAGCCGGGAAGGGTCTTTTCTGGAGAGATCGTGATAGTGAGCTTCTATGGGATATGGATAAGAAAAAACTAGACTATCCTTCCACCTTCGAGCTGACTTCTGAAGTTCCCGTCATTCCTGTTCAGGAATTGACAGCAAAGACCTATGAGGAGCTATACAAAGGTAATGATCTGGAGGAAAGCTTCCTTCAGCTGCCTGATGACTTCCCTCGACGGGTTAAAGATCTGGCCGAGGAAATTACAGCCCAAGGAACAACTCCGTATGAAAAAACAGCACTTTTGCAACAATACTTACAACAAACCTTTCCATATACCAACAAGCCGGATATAACACGTGTTTCAAGTGAGGATTTTGTAGATGGATTTTTGTTCGAGCTGAAGGAAGGTTACTGTGATTATTATTCTACGGCACTAGTCACTATGGCACGTTCCCTAAACATCCCTGCAAGATGGGTTAAAGGTTATGCACCTGGAGAACAGCCAGAAATGCCTATGAATCTGGAGCAGCAGGTGGGTGCGGCAAATAATAATTACACGATTACCAATGCAGATGCCCATTCCTGGGCTGAGGTCTATTTTGGTGAGTATGGTTGGATTCCTGTTGAAGCTACACCGGGGTTTAATGCTCCTCTCCTGACTAAGAATGAGCAAATACCTGAGACAGACCCGGAAGATCAAGATGAAATGGCAGAACCAACACCTGCACCTGTGACTAATGCACAAGCAGATCAAGGCTTCCATGTGGGTTTATGGGTAATTTTGGCGGCAGTGGTTGTATTATTATCCTGGACTATTTTTAAAGTTTGGCATATGCGCTTTAAGCTTCGCTTCTTCGTTCAACAGATGCGAACGGGCCGACCTTTAACGCCTGATCAGAAAGTTGTGGCTGAAACTGAGCGTTGGGTAAGGTATTTGCATCGTAAGGGAATGATGAAGGAAGAGCATGAAACATTGCGTGAAGCCGTTGCCCGCTGGAGTCATGAACGACCTGCTGTGGCCAATCATCTTTCTTCACTGCTAACGATGTTTGAACAAGCGAAGTATAGCCCTGATGTTATTGAAGACAAAGACTGGCAGAGCGTGTATACTGAAGCTTTGCGGCTGCGGAGAACGATAAGATCCAAGAAATAGCGTTTATGCAGTAAATCATTGCTATAGATTTATTTGCGTAGAGCATGGAGTATGTTATAGTTTTTTGTATGAAATCGAGGTGAACGTATTGTTTGAAATGTTAGTTCCCAAACTCCGGGTGAATACGGTATTCGATATTTCTCTAGAAGAGCTGTATCGACAGGGATACCGTGGAATCATTACGGATCTGGATAACACACTGGTCGGTGCCAAAGCGCCTGTGGCTACTCCGGAGCTGTTGTTATGGTTTGAGAAGGTGAAGGAAGTGGGCTTTAAGCTCATCATCGTATCCAATAACAACATGGAACGGGTGTCACGCTTTGCTACACCGCTTAATATTGAATTTGTGCATCAGGCTCGTAAACCGAGTAATGCTCCTTTTCTCAAAGCGATGAAGCAGATGGAGTTGCCACCGGAGCAGACGATTGTGGTGGGAGACCAAATGCTTACAGATGTATACGGTGGAAATCGGCTTGGCCTGTATACCGTATTGGTGCTGCCAATCTCCGTTAAGGATGAAGGGTTCGGCACAAGATTTAATCGTCGGGTAGAGCGAGTTGCTCTGACACGGCTTCGTAAAAAAGGATTGTGGCACGAGGAGGAAAAATAGTAATGAACGAACAAAGTGAAACACAGCGTACTGAGAAGTGTAGCGGTTGTGGTATCAAGCTTCAGACGGAGCATAAGGATCGACCAGGATACCTTCCGGAAGTCGCACTAGATCGGGACCCTGTGATTTGCCAACGCTGTTTCCGGATTAAGAATTATAACGAGGCTTCATCTGTTTCTGTTAACCAGGATGAATTTCTTCGCTTGCTGAGTGGAGTAGGGGAGAAGAATGCACTTGTTATTCATATTGTTGACATTTTCGATTTTGAAGGCAGTTTGATTTCCGGCCTTCAGCGGTTTGTCGGTAATAACCCAGTTATTCTTGCAGTGAATAAATGTGATCTGCTACCTAAGGTTACGAACTGGAATAAACTGCGTAACTGGATGCAACAACGCTGTAAAGAAGAAGGATTGCGGACAGCTGAAATCGTACTTTGTAGTGCGAAACGTAATCAAGGCTTTGACCGTTTACTGGAAGCCGTAACAGAACTGCGTGGTGAGCGTGATGTTTATGTAGTGGGTGCTACGAATGTAGGGAAATCCACGCTTATCAACCGTTTGATTTCGGACTATAGTGATTTGGAGCAGGAGTTAACCACCTCGCGTTATCCTGGTACAACACTCGATACGGTCAAAATCCCACTAGATGATGGCCACTATATAATAGATACGCCAGGGATCGTGTATCCATGGCGTTATAGTGAACTAGTTGAACGTCAGGATCTGGATGCAGTTATGCCGGCCAATCCGTTGAAGCCTGCTGTCTATCAGTTGAATGAAGGACAGACGCTATTCTTCGGTGGACTGGGACGTTTTGATTTCGTGCAAGGTCCGCATCAATCGTTCACTTGCTTTATTAGTGGTACTTTAAAAATCCATCGCACCAAACTGGAACGTGCAGATTCCCTTTATGCGGACCATCGTGGTGAAATGTTGTCTCCTCCAGGAAGTGACCGGATGGACAAGCTGCCACCATGGCAACGTCATGAGTTCCGAATTAATAAAGGCAGTCGGAGCGATCTATATATTTCAGGTTTGGGCTGGATTAAGGTCAACGGGACAGAAGGCGCAGTCGTGGCTATCCACGTTCCGCGTGGTGTGAAGGTGCTTACCCGCCCTTCGATGATCTAACGGGAGGCTATTACAGTGTCTTTGATTACTGCAACCGAGGGCTACAATACCGGGAATATTTTACTGGGCGTAATGGGAGATCCTATTATACAATCCAAATCTCCTATTATGCATGAAGCAGCACTGCAAGCACTGGGAATTCCGGGGGCTTACGTGCCGCTTCATATCCTTCCAGAGAATCTGGAGGATGCAGTGCAAGCGATTCGCACGCTTGGATTCCGTGGGGTAAATGTGACGATTCCGCATAAGGTTGCGGTGATGTCTTATGTGGATCTATTAGATGAAAGTGCGGTAGCCGTTGGTGCAGTCAATACGATTGTTAATAATAACGGGATACTCACCGGATATAATACGGATGGAATCGGTTATGTACGTTCGCTTAAAGCGGAAGCCATTTCTGATTTGTCAGGTACGAAGATTATGGTGATTGGAGCCGGTGGAGCAGCTAGAGGAATTGTTGCCGCACTGCTTCAGGAGAAGCCTTCTTCTATCCTTATCGCTAATCGCAGTGCTGATAAGGCACAGGACTTGGCTGCAGAGTGCCAGAGCAAAGGGAATGTGGTCGGGATTAGCATGAACGAAGTAGCGGAAATGCTGGATGGCGTTGATGTACTGATCAATACAACCTCCGTAGGAATGTATCCTCATATGGATGAGACACCTATAGATCCTGAACTACTTCGTGCAGGGATGGTCGTAAGTGATCTGATTTATAATCCACTGCGCACGCGTCTATTGTTAGAAGGACTTGAACGAGGCTGTACGATTCATGGAGGCCTCGGGATGTTTGTCTATCAAGGGGCTTATGCATTGGAGTATTGGACAGGGCAGCCTGCTCCTACGGAAATCATGCGACAGACCATACTCCATTGTCTGGGTGGAAAAGAGTAAGAAATGGATTCATCAATTTAGGGTAATAATATATGTTAATTAAGGAGTTATTCATTTATGTTAACTGGTAAACAAACACGGTATCTTCGTTCATTGGCGCATCACCTCGATCCTATTTTTCAAGTGGGCAAAGGTGGAGTAAACGATCACCTCGTACGCCACATTGAAGAAGCTATTGAGAAGCGTGAACTTATGAAGATTAGTATACTGAGCAACAATATTGAGAATCCCAAGGAAATCGGTGCGCAACTTGCCGAACAATCGGGTTCTGAGCTAGTACAAGTGATCGGAAAGACCATTGTCTTGTACAAAGAATCGCGTGATAACAAAACCATTGAGTTGCCCCGCTAATACCTGAAAGCATACTACGGAGGAGGTCGTCCTCTTGAAAGTTGGAATTATGGGAGGTACCTTTGATCCTCTTCATATTGGTCATATGATGGCAGCGGAAGCCGCTAGAGAAACTTATGGACTTCAAGAAGTATGGTTTATGCCTTCACATATTCCGCCTCATAAACATGAGGCAGGGGTATCTGGCGCAGATCGGCTGGCAATGGTGCAGGAAGCGATACACAATCATGATGCTTTTCGCACATTAGATTGGGAAGTTGTCAGAGGTGGCGTTTCCTATACGTATGAGACCATAAGAAGGCTGCAAGAGGCGTATCCGCATTTCGATCTTTATTTCATCATCGGAGCGGATATGGTCCAGTATTTACCGAAATGGAACGAGATTGAAGAGCTTGTGCAGCGGCTTACATTTATCGGCGTAGGTCGTCCGGGAACACCTCTTGATCTAGACGCATTGCCAACTTATATAGCAGAAAAGGTACTTCTAGCAGATATGCCTCTGGTTGATATTTCATCAACGATGTTAAGAGAACGGGCTGCAACTGGAAAGTCCATTCGTTATATGGTACCTGAGGCAGTGTTCGATTATGTTCAAAGGAGTGGATTGTATGGCATACAGCCGCGAAGCTCTGATTGAGGCGGTTCGGGCACAAATGCCTGCTAAACGCTGGAAGCATACACTGGGCGTCATGGAGTCATCCATTCAACTAGCGGAGCAATATGGCGCTGATCCTGAGCGTGCGGAGACAGCGGCAATTCTGCATGATGTGGCCAAGTACTGGCCTGTGGAGAGAATGAAGGAGATTATCGAGGAGAATCATCTGAACTTGAATCTTCTGAAGCATGACAAGCAGCTGTGGCATTCGGAAGTAGGTGCTTTTGTAGCAGAGCAAGATTATGGGATCACAGATCCGGATATTCTTAATGCGATCCGTTTTCACACCTCAGGTCGTGAAGACATGAGTTTACTTGAGAAAATTGTCTGTCTCGCCGACTATATCGAGCCTGGCCGCGATTTTCCAGGGGTTGATAAGATACGTAAGCTGGCAAAAGTAAGTTTGGAAGAAGGACTAGTTGCGGGATTTGATTCTACGATTAGTTTGCTACTGGAAAAACGCCGAGTGATCTTTCCGTTAACGGTACTGGCGCGTAATGATTTAGTTAGAATATTGGAGGATAAAATATGAGTGTACAACCAAGCAAGCTGTTAGAACTAGCCCTTAAGGCTGTGGAAGATAAAAAAGCAATGAACGTAGTGGCATTAGATCTGCGTACTGTTTCACCGATTAGTGATTACTTCATCGTGTGTCATGGTAATTCGGATATCCAAGTACAGTCCATTGCTACCGAAGTCCGCAAAGTGGTCCATGAAGCAGGCGGCGTAATCAAGGGGATTGAAGGAATGGATTCAGCACGCTGGGTGCTGATGGATCTTGGGGATGTTATCGTTCATATTTTCCACCGCGATGAACGTGAATATTACAATATCGAGCGTCTGTGGTCGGATGCGAAGGTAGTGGAGACTGTATGAGCCTGATTGCAGGAACTACAGTTACACTTAATGTAGTAAGAGAGGTATCCCCATACGGATTTTTCCTGAATGCAGGAGATCAGGATGTTATGCTGCATTATACTGAGCTTACCGAGAAGGTTAAGACAGGTGATAAAGTTGAAGTCTTTATCTTCTTCGATACCGAGGACCGTCTAGCGGCAACGATGAAGAAACCGTTTCTGACATTGGGCGAAATGGCCTTATTGGAAGTGGCTGATATCCATCCGCGTCTAGGTTGCTTCTTGGAAATGGGTCTCGGACGGCAGCTGCTGCTGCCCATTCGTGAGCTTCCAGAGCTTCCAGAGCTGCGCCCTCAGATCGGTGACTATGTGTATGCGATTATGGAGCATGATAAACAGGGGCGTCTTCGTGCTAAATTAGCCGGAGAACAGGAACTAGCTCCGCTAGCACTTCCTGCACCTGAATCCTGGATGGGACAGACTGTAACAGCCCGGGTGTACAAACCGCTGCAGATGGGGACTTTTGTTCTTGTAGATGCTGGGGTTTTAGGCTTTGGTATTATCGGTATGGTCCATTCCTCTGAACGGAGTCGTTTACTGCGTCTTGGAGAACAGTTCGAAGCACGTGTCTCCCATATTCGCGAGGATGGACGTGTTAACCTTTCTATGGGTCTCCGTAAAGAAGTAGGTATGGATGTAGATTCTGCCACGATTTTGGAGTTCTTGCATGCCCGTCCGGGTGGAGCGATGCCTTATTCAGATGCAACACCACCTGACATTATCAAGCAGCGTTTCGGAATTAGCAAATCAGCGTTTAAGCGTGCGCTTGGTAAGCTGATGAAGGAAGGCCATATTACCCAAAAAGAGAATTGGACGTATCTTGCTCCTAAGGAAGAGGAAGGTTCAACCGAGGGAAATGAAGAAACAACCGAATAATTTAAAATATAAGAGATCTTGTGGGGACGCCGAGAGCGTTTATGCTTGATGGGTCAATAATAGAGTCATATTAAATGTTGTAATAGAAAGCGGTGTACTAGTGTCTTCCTATGGGAAATTTGCTTATGTATACGATGAGCTCATGGCAGATATGCCGTATCCTGATTGGATCTCCTTTGCTGAAACCGCATGGAGCAAATACGGTAAGCCTGTAACCGTGGCTGAGCTTGGCTGCGGCACCGGGAGTATCACTATTCCTTTGGCGGGTTCAGGGTATCATATGACCGGAATCGATCTATCTTCAGATATGCTCTCAGTGGCACAGCGCAAAATGGAAGAGCATCCCCAGGGACGGCGCTTCTTGCGCGAAGGTAGTGTTCGTTGGATTAGACAAAACATGAAGGAATGGGAGCTTCCAGAGCTTGTGGATTCTGTGATTTCTTTCTGTGATTGTCTGAATTATGTGCTGGAAGAAGACGATATCAGAGCTGTCTTTGCTAGTACCTTTGCAGGACTAAAGCAAGGCGGCACCTTTCTGTTCGATGTACATCATCCAAACACACTGATCCGTTATGAAGAAGAGCAGCCCTTTATTCTGGACGAACCATCGGTGTCTTATATTTGGACTTGTGAGATGGATGTCCCTCGCCGCGAAATAGAACATAATCTGTCCATTTTCGCTCGCGAAGAGGGACGGGGTGATGTATATCGCCGTTTCGAAGAGACACATATTCAGCGTGCCTACGATCCTCAGTGGATGAAGGATGAACTGCTTAAAGCTGGATTTAGTGATGTGAAGACTTACGCTGATTTCGAGTGGATAGAGGCGGATGATGATGCGGAACGTTTATTTTATATTGCTATAAAATAAATATTCAACATACTAAGAAGGGCTGTCCCAAAGGCTATGAAAATAGCTGATGAGACAGCCCTTCTTAGTATGAGTTTGGTGTGGTTCCTGCTATTGAAAACGAGAGGCTAAAAATAAGCAAATAACGTCATCTGATTCCGTATGCTTCATGGAATGTTGGATTCATGATTTATGATTCGTGTATGAAGAAGTAGCTGTAATTGCGCCAATATGTATATCAAAAAAACCGGGCAGTGTTTATGCTACCCGGCATCTTCCAATCCTTACCGATGCTCAAACAGATCAATGGCACCCAATACGACATGAGCCAGACCAAATCCAAGTACGCCTGTTGCTGCCATCTTATACTTGCTTCCAAGAAAAGCGGCGCTAGAAGCGGTTACGACGGTTCCAAGAACAGCGGGAATTAGACCTTCACGCATTCGAAACACTCCTTCTCGGTGGTTTGGGAGACAAGGTTATTATGAGTCAAACTCAAAAAAATATACAACGCAAAAGAAGACCTTAGAACAGTTATTGCTGGTTCTAAGGTCTTTTTGTTTAGGGAATGTTTTACTCTGATAAGGTAACGGCAGTACGAGAAGCGCCAATTTCTACTTCATGAACATCATATAGTACACGTGCCAGTAAGTCCTGGCTATAGTTGCCAAAATGCTTGCCGTAAATGGTGAGTCCGCGTTTGTTTACAGGCTTGTCCGTTACGGCTATCCGGAAAGTAAGCTCGCTCTTGTAGTCAAGCTGAATATCATCCAGGGTCACGTCAGAAATCCGGCAACCGTCAATAAAGCTACCTTCATTATTGATACGAATCAGTTTGAGCATACCATATTG
Source organism: Paenibacillus sp. Marseille-Q9583 (assembly GCF_976954365.1). Classification (NCBI taxonomy): domain Bacteria; kingdom Bacillati; phylum Bacillota; class Bacilli; order Caryophanales; family Paenibacillaceae; genus Paenibacillus; species Paenibacillus sp. Marseille-Q9583. Next base: position 711 of record NZ_CDRJTB010000027.1, on the reverse strand, counting down.
GTTTAAATGTGGAGGCCACCAGTCTGGATTAAACGTTCCACGCGTGTCTCCGAAATCTCCAGGACTAGTCCAGTAGCCGATTTCAATTCCATTTAAGTAGAAATAAAGATCGGAGGGATAGTTATCGTTAGATCCAGGGGCCTCAGAGCCAATCTCCATCGAGAATTGGATTTCGCGGAACGTTTGATTAGCTTTAAGATAGTTCGGAATTCTATATTCAAGAAAGCCTTCAGCCATCCAAATGATCTCGGATTCAATCCGCTGAGGATCAGCGAAATAACGGGGTTCGTCGAAGTCGCCGATAATGCTGTCTTTGGTAGCAAGTCCGCAGGTCGGAACAGCCTGATAGTTGCTATAATGTCCTACTTGGATTTCTACTTCGTAGAGATTATCAACATCCTTGCTGCGAAGATCAACAATAAGCTTATCCTTATTTAAATAGCAGACCTTCTGAATACCGTGTTTACCCACGGATGTGTTTATCTCGATGAGACCGCTTTCTTCTAACTTTTTAATATGCATCGTGATTGCGCCATTGCTGAGGTTCAGCTTTTTGGCAATTTCATTCAGATTCAGTGCTTGATTGGTAGCTAAAAGTTCGAGTATGAGGATTCTGATTTCAGAACTAAGCGCCTTAAATATTTCAAGACCACTCATTAAATCTTTAATATAGATCATTTTATCAATACCTTCTTCCAAATGGTCATAAAT